>JBPEXB010000448.1:0-7317 GCA_052032125.1 Acidimicrobiia bacterium | reverse complement strand
GGCTCGGCTTTTGAAATAGCGGGAAAACTCGGTGAAGTTCAGCCGCCCACCGCCCCGGGGCCGGCCGGCCCGAGGGGCACGTCGAAACCCGAGCCTTAGGCTCCTGTCTTGATATGGCGCGAAAACTCGGTGAAGTTCGGCGCGCGCCCGGTCACCGCCAGGCGAACACCGGCTGCTCGAAATGAGCGACCCGGGTCGGCGTCCCTCGCAGGCCCACCTCGCGGAACTGGAACAACAACGCGGCGGTCGGGGCGAAGACCACCGACCCCATCAACGGCATCATGATCACCGGGCGATCGGACTCGGGAATCCGCTCCAGTAGCGGCGCATCGTCTCGGTCGAGATCGGCGAGTGGCAGGGCCAGCGCCAGGTCGACCTCCGACGGATCCGGCACCAGCTCCACCGCCCCCGCCCACACCACCACCGGCGTGATCGCGAAGCCCGACCGCGTGACGTAGTCGTCGAGCATCCCGAGGACGGCATCTTCACCGACGACGACGCGCACCTCCTCGCCGAGCTCCCGCAGCGCAGCCTCCTCCGCCGTCTCGCCCTCGTCGATGGAGCCGCCGGGGAGGGCCCACTGACCGGGATGGTTCTTCAGGTGCGGAGCGCGGCGCGTGATGACGAAGCCGGCGGATCCGTCGGCGCGCTCGACGATCGTGATGGCCACCGCTGCTCGCCGGGACCCTGCGGCGCCAACTCGCCGCTCGAAGCCGTCGATGTTGGCGCCGATGGCGTCGCGAAGCTCGTCGCCGAACGTCGTGTCGTGGATCCGCACGGCGGCGAGCGTACCCGTCAGACGAAGTGAGCGATCTCACCGCCGAGGTGGAGGGCACCGGTGACGATGACCGCGAGCAGCAGCGCCCGACCGCCGCGCTCCCAGCGCTCGGAGGGGGGCCGCCCACGGAACTCCCGCACCCAGGTCACGACGGTGTACCCGGCCAACGCGTAGAGCACGATCGAGGCCAGCCACGGCCGGCTCACGTTGGCCGAGTCGGAATCGAAGGGCACGATGATCCAGAAGGCGGCAGGCAGCGCGCCGAGCACCAGCAGCGCCGGCCATGCCCGACCCCAGAATTCGCCGTGCGACAGGCGCCGCTCGAGCGCCGAGATGACCGCCACCGCCACCACCCCCACCAGCGCCGTGAGGGTGACGAAGATCGCCGCCATCAACCACCCGGGGTCGAGGATCAGGAAGTCGATGTTGCGGCCGTCGATCGCCAAACGCCCGCCGATCGCCGCCGCCGCCAGACCAGCCAGCATCCAACGCCCGGGCCCCCAGCGGGGCAGCCAGCGCTCCACCACGGGGAAGGCGGCGGTCACGGCAATGCCCGTGAACAGGCCGACGAACACGACCAATTCCAGCGTGCCGGCCAACGTGACCTCGCCCACCGTGAATCCGGCCTCCGTTCGCGCGCCGTGTGCGGAGCGGTCGACCAGGGAGGTGAGCCGCATCGCCAGGCGCCCCCCGACCCCGCCAACGAGGAACCCAGAGGCCATGCCGGCCAACCCGGCGATGAAGATCCGCCGGACCACTGCCACGCCTGGCGCCTGATCGAGGGCGACGCCGTTCACGTCTCACCCAGGACGATCAGCACGTTGAGCACCGATCCGACCACCTGCAGGATGAGCAACCCAGCGATCACCCAGGCGATCACGGTGATGGCCCCGTCGAGCTTGTCGAGCCAGGGGTCGGTGCTGACCGCTCCCTGGGCCAGGCGCGCCCGCCTGGCGTTGGCGGCGAACAACAGGCCGACCACGGGCAAGGTGATGATCAGCACCGCGTGCAACACCCCCATCAGGAGCAGCAGACCCGCCAGGCGCAGCTGTTGTGACTGCACCCAACCGGCGAGATCGTCGCCGAAGTCGGAGAGCGGCCGGTACTGAGTGGTCATGAGGATGAACGCCCCGAAGATCAAGTAGTAGGCGATGTCGAGGAGTTTCAGCACGCGTCGCCCGGTCGGCGGGTGCGACGCGAAGACCTGGCTCTCGTAGCGCTCGCCGAAACGACGGATCGTCGGTCCGACCACGAGCACGATGACGACCATCACCGCGGTCACGAGAAGCTCGAGCGCCAGGAACGGCATCGTCCAGACTCCGTCGACGACGTCCACCGTCAACCAGAGATAGGCGCCCACCACCGCAAGGCCGACGGCCACCCAGGCGACGACCATCGTGCGACGGCGACGGTATGCCTGATCATCGGCGATGGATCGACGCACCTTGGCGAAGAGGTCGGGGCTCGGATCGAACCGATCCGCCACCCGCAGGGCGCCCTCCACCCGCTCTTCGAACGTCATGACGCCTCCCCCACCCGCTCCCGCAGCGCCGCCATCCCCCGTCGGCAATGGGTCTTGACCGAGTTGGGCGAGATGCCGAGCACCCGGGCGATCTCCGCCTCCGACAGGTCGAGGTAGAAGCGCAGCAGGAGACAGTCGCGCTGGCGGGGCGAGACCTCCCGGAGACCTTCGACGATCAGCTGCTGATCCTCCCCGGCGAGCACCAGGTCCTCGGGTATGTCGGGGACCGCATCACTCTTCATGGCTTCTTGATGCCGAAGCGACATCAGGCCGCGACGGTTGTGGTCCCGGGCCAGGTTGATGACGATCGAGCGGAGATAGGGAGCAGCTCGGTCCGGGTCCTTCAATCGGTGGGCGGCGCGATGGAGGCGGATGAACGCCTCCTGGACGAGGTCCTCGGCAGCGTTGCGGTCGTCCGTGAAGAGCCTCGCCATCCGCACCAGTCGCGTGGCCTCCTGCTCGAACAGGATCGCCACGAGCGCGTCGCGGTCGACGGCCCGCACGGCCGACGCCACCGACGTGACGGCTTCCATGAAGGCACGGATGCGATGCCGCACCGTCCGCGGCGGGAGGGCGATGGTCATCACTCGGCTGCGGCAGCGTCCGCGTCCAGGCGGCGGCCGAGACCGAGGAGGCGACCGACCAGCGGCAGGCTGAGCACATTGGCCCCGTGCAGCACCCCCATGATCAGGAGCATGCCGCCCACGCGCACCGTCTCCGATCGCAGCTGATCGGCGTTGACCGTCTGGCCCCATCCGCTCTGTCGCTCGAAGGCGATGGTGAACAGGATGTAGGCGCTGAAGATCAGGTAGTAGGCGATGTCCATGAGCACGATGTAGCTCTTGCCCGTGCGCGGGTTCGCCCGGAACACGTCGGCGGCGTAGCTCCGTCCGAAGCGTTTGATGAGCGGCCCGAGCACCGCCAGCATCACGATCAACACGCCGATCGTGATCAGTTCGAGTACCCACCAGTTCATGCCGGATCCTCCCTTGCTCATACTGTCAGACGAGCGAGGACGATGATCGGGTGACAGGGAATTTCGCTCGGCTTCAGTGAACCTGGCCGGTGCCGATAGGCGTGTAACCGGCATGCGGACGCTCCTGATCTCCCTCTTCACCGGCCTGGCGGTCGTCGTGGCCGTGCACGGCCCGGCGTCCGCGGGTGGAGAAGCCGTCGTCGGCGGGACCATCTCCGCCCGGTCGACCTTCGAGCACATCGGGGTGGTGTGGGAAGTCTCGGGAGACACCGACCTCGACAGCACGATGACGCTCGAGTACCGGGAGTCCGGGACCTCGACGTGGCACCAAGCCGCTCCGGCGGTCCGCGCCTATCCCGGCCTCGTCGTCAACGGCTCGCCGCTGGGCCTCGACTCGTGGGGAGCCTCGGCGATGTGGCTGGCGCCCGGGACCTCCTACGAGCTGCGCGCGACGCTCACCGACCCGGACGGTGGCGGGACCACCACCACGATCACGGCCAGCACCCGTCGGCGCCCGGTTCCGACAGCCACCGTCCACCACGTGGTCCCCGGCTCCGGGGGAGGCTCGGGCACGCTTGCCGATCCGTATCGCGGCTTGCAGGCCGCCGCCGACGCCGCCGTGCCCGGAGACACCTTCGAGCTGGCGGCCGGCGTCTACAGCCCGTTCGAGCTGACCACCTCCGGGACCGCCGGCAGCCCGATCTCGTTCGTCGGCCCGAGTGACGGGCCGGCGGCCGTGATCGACGGAGAGGGCACCGACCGAGGCGTGGTGACGCTCGGGCGCTTCGACGAGATCCTCTCCCACGTCATCGTCGAGCACGTGACCATCCGGGACGGCCACTGGGGGGTCGACGCCCAGAACACTCAGGACATCGTGATCGCCAACACCGTGATCGAGGACGTCGACGACGGCATCGTCAACCGACGCGGGAACGCCTGGGAGTCCAACCAGACGGTCTGCGACAACGTCATCACCGGCCGCACCCCCTGGCCGGGCACCGGCATCCCCGGCGAGCGGGGCATCGACCTCAAGGGCGACGGCAACGTGGTGTGCCACAACCTCGTCCAGAACTTCGGCGACTGCGTGTCGGTGCAGCCTTCGACCGGATCGTCGTACGGCAACGACGTGTACGGCAACCACGCCAACCGCTGTGTCGACGACGGGATCGAGGTGGACTACAACCAGGCCAACGTGCGGGTGTGGCGCAACCTCGTCATGAACGCTCGCATGGGGGTCTCGGTGCAGCCGATCCGCGGTGGGCCCGCCTACATCTTCCGCAACGAGTTCTTCAACCTCGAGAGCGTGCCCATCAAGATGCACAACGACACGACCGGGTTCCTGGTCGTCCACAACTCGGGTGCCAAGAACGGCAACGCCTACGGCGACAACGGGGCCATGTGGCGGAACGTGACGCTCCGCAACAACCTCTTCGTCGGGACCCGGTACGCCTTCGAGTTCACGACCGTCCGCGACGAAGGCTTCCGGGACTTCGACCACAACGCATGGTTCACCGACGAGACCGATCAGCCGGGCGGTCCGTGGTTCAAGTGGGAGAACGTGCGGTACGACCGCATCGGGGACCTGCCCGCCGGTGTCGAGGATCAGGGCATCGAGATCAGCGGCTCCGACCTCGTCGACGCCGCCCTGCCGGCATCGTGGGACGTCGAGGCGCCCGCCGGCGGCCACGACCTCCGGCCCACCGCCGGCCAGCTGGCCGATCGGGGCGAGGTGCTCCCCAATCTGAACGACCCCTTCGTCGTGGACGGGGCGCCCGACCTCGGTGCCTTCGAGGCAGGCATGCCGCTCCCCGCCTACGGTCCTGGCGGGGCCATCCTCGGGCCGTTCACGGATGTGCCGGCCTCCCACCGGTTCGTCACGGAGATCGCCTGGCTGGCGGAACAGGGCATCACGGCCGGCTGCAATCCGCCCTTCGGGGACCGGTTCTGCCCCGACCACAGCGTCACCCGGGGCCAGCTGGCGTCGTTCCTGGTGCGAGCGCTCGACCTCCCGGCGGCCACGACCGATCACTTCACCGACGACAACGGAAACACTCACGAAGCCAACATCAACGCCCTCGCCGAGGCCGAGATCACGCTGGGCTGCACGCCCACGACCTTCTGTCCCTCCGAGCTGATCACCCGGGCCCAGATGGCGTCCTTGCTCGTTCGAGCGCTGGACCTCCCGGCTGAACCGCTCGACCGATTCACGGACGACGACGGGAACACCCACGAGGCGAACATCAACGCGCTGGCCCGCGCCGGGATCACCACGGGCTGCACCGCCACCACGTTCTGCCCCGCCGACCCGGTCATCCGAGCCCACATGGCAGCCTTCCTCTACAGGGCGCTCTCGGAGAGTTGAAGGCGCTGCCGCCTCCGGACGAACGGGTACTGAGTACCCAGTACTCAGTACTCAGTACGGCGGCGGGCTTGCCCGCCGCCTCCTGGTAGCTTCGCGGGCGGATTCGACGGAAAGGGGACCGGTGCCTCGAGGCGTGCGAGCGCGTGTCAAAGAGCTCGTATCCCCGCTGACGAATCCTGCGTACCGGCGCGTGTGGTTGGCCCGACTCATCTCGGAGTTCGGCGATTGGGCTGCCCGGCTGGCGCTGGCCCTCCTGGTGCTGGAGCGCACTGGCTCGGCCGGCCTGAGCGGCGCCATCATCGGCATGACGTTCTTGCCGTGGCTCGGCCTCGGCCAGTACCTCGCCACCTTCGGGGATCGATTCGACCGCCGCACCGTCATGGTGGTGGCCGACGTCGCGCGGGCGCTGACCTATGTGGTCATCGCTCTGATCGACGGGCCGGTGTGGGTGTATTTCGTCCTCGCCTTCCTCGCGTCCGCCTTCGACGCGCCGTTCAAGGCCAGCCGCTCGGCGGTGCTGGTGAACGTGACCCGGGACGACGAGTACCCCAACGCCTTGCGCCTCGAGGCGGTCACGGCCCAGACCGGCACGCTGGCCGGGCTGCTCGCCGGGGGCGGGTTCAGCGCCGTCCTCGGCCCGCAGGGAGCGCTGGCGGCCAACGCGATCACGTTCATCGCCTCGGCGGCAGTACTGGCCGGTCTCCCTCCGATGGCGGCGCTCGCCGCCAAGCGGCCCAGCATGGCCGCCGGGATCCGGGTGCTGCGGACCGACGGCTACGTGCGTCGGGCGCTGACGATCGCTGTGCTCGTCACCATCCCGGCCACCACCATCGAGACGCAGCTCCCCGTCTACACGAAGCAGATCGCCGGGCTGAGCGCCTGGGGCGTGGGCGCCGTGGCCATCGCCATTCCGCTCGGAACGATCGTCACCACGCTGCTGGTCCGCGCCGAGGCGACAGACGCGCTCCTGCTCAAGAGGGGCTCGCTGATCGCTCTGGCGGCGGGGGTCGTGATCGGCCCAGCCTTCGCGATCTGGACGACGGGTGTCGCCATGGTGGCGGCGTTCTTCTTCGTCGGGGTGGCGTTCGGTTGCACCGTACCGACGAACGTCGTCGCCGGCCGTCGCATCCCCGACGCCGTCCGCTCGTCGGTGTTCGGGTTTCTGCAAGGCGTCATCCTGGTGGGCTTTGGCATCGGTTCGGTGGCCGGCGGTGCGCTCGCCGAGCAGATCGGCGTACGCGAGGCAGTCGTGTGGTGCGGTGCGGCCATCGCCGTGATCGCCGCCGCCACGTATCTGGCCCCGGTCCGCGTGCCCGCCGACTCACCCGCGGCAGCCGACTGACGCGACGAGGGGGCCCGAAGGCCCCCTCGCGAATGTATGGCAATGATGTAGCGAATGGTGTGGTGGGATCAGTCCCAGCTGTTGCCTGCGAGCATCGCTCGCCTCCTCTCACACAGAAGTCGGACGACGAACGGGAAGGGATCAGTCCCAGCTGTTGCCTGCGAGCATGGCTCGCCTCCTCTCACCAAGCTGTCGGATACGGGCGCGTCTGGTCAGTCCCAGCTGTTGCCTGCGCGCATGACGAAGGCCTCCTCTCCCCACTTGACTGTGAGGGCGACGGTAGTGCCGAGGGCTGGTCCCCTGCCCGGGGCGCGCGCCAGGTCCTGCCAAGCGGCGA
>JBPEXB010000447.1:0-6768 GCA_052032125.1 Acidimicrobiia bacterium | reverse complement strand
GCCGGTTCGCTCCTTGATGGCGACCATCGAATACAGCAGCCCCGACGGGATTCGAACCCGCGTTACCGGCTTGAAAGGCCGGCGTCCTAGGCCGCTGGACGACGGGGCCAGGGGCGAGGGGCAGTCTAGGAGGGTGGTCGACGGTTCACGGCAGGCTCAGGCGGTGGCCGCCATGTCGTCCGGCACCTCGTCGGTGCGCTCGTCGATGGTCTCGACGATCCGCAGTGTCAGGTCGAAGACGCTCCACCCGTCTTCGCGCCGGTACTCGAGCGATCCACCCATGGACTCAGCGAGCGTCCGGGACACCGTCAGACCGAGGCCCACCGCCTCGGTGGCGATGCCCAGCGAATGGGCCCGCTGATACGGCTCGAAGATCGAGGTGGCCAGCTCGGCCGGCACGCCCGGGCCGTCGTCGCGCACCTGAATGCTGCACAGCCCGAGCTCCTGCAGGAGTGCCGCCCGCAGCTGGACCTCCGTCCCGCCATACCGATGGGCATTGGTCAGCAAGTTGCGGAGGATCTGGCGCACACGGAGGCGGTCGGCCTGCACCACCCGCTCGTCGCACTGCACGGTGACGATCTCGGCGACCTGCACCGGGACCGACGCCAGCGCCGCCTCGACTTCCGCCCGCAGGTTCACAGCCTGCGGCATCACCTCGAGCGTGCCCGCCTCGGCCCGAGCGACCACCAGCAGGTCCTCCACGAGGTGCGACAGCTCGCTCGACTGGTCGGCGATCAGACCTGCCAGCTCACGAGCCTCCTCGGCGTCGAACGAATCCCAGTTGTCCCGGAGCTCGTGGGCCATCCCGTGCACCACCGTGAGCGGCGTCCGCAGCTCGTGGGAGACGGTCGCCAGGAACTCGTCCTTGGATCGCACCAGCTCCTCGAGGGCCTGTTGGGCCCTGAGCTGGTCACTCAGGTCGACGACGAACGACACCATCATCGTGGGGTCGAACTGTGTCGCCACGAGCAGTGCGGTGACCAACTCGCCGTCCTTGCGCACATAGCGCTTGTGCATCTGGAAGCTCCCGCCCTCGGCACGAGCGTGGATCTCGAGGTTCTCGGCCATGTCGTCCGGATGCGAGATGTCGGCCACGGCCACCCCGTCGAGTTCGCCGCGTTCGTAGCCGAGAAAGCGCTCGAGGGCCCGATTGGCGCGAAGGATGCGGAAGTCGGGGCTGGTCAACGCCATGCCGATCGGTGCTCCCTCGAACGCCGAGCGGAACCGTGCATCGCTGGCGATGCGGGCCTGTTCGCTCTGGATCTCGGCGGTCACATCGACGCCCACCCCGTCGAAGTAGAGCACCTCGCCGTGCTCGTCGTGCACGACCTGGGTGTTGGCGCGGATGAAGACCGGGTTGCCGTCCTTGCGCACCATCGGCAGCAGCATGCCGTGTGAGATCCGATCGCGCATGAGCGTCTCGATGCGTTCGGCGCGCGTCTCGGGCTCCTGATACAGCTCGTGTGCCGTCATCGTCAGGATCTCCTCGACCGTTCTGTCGAAGAAGCGGGCGAACGCCGGATTGACCTCCACGATCGTGCCGTCGGGTGTGGTGCGCCACAACCCGACCGGGACGTCCTCATACAGCGTCCGATAGTCGGTGCGAACCGCTTCGAGGCGTTGCTGGGCGGTCTCGGCTCGCTCGATCTGCTCGACGAGCTGTACGACCGCAGTCCACGCTCCCCCAGCGATGACGGCGATCACGACGAGCGAGATCCACCCGATGGCACTGGCGAGGCTCCACCAGGTCTCGGAGGCGGCGAGCGAGGCGATCGTGTTGACCACGGCCACCACGACGCCTGCGACCGCACCGGCCCTCCATCCTCTCCCCCACACGGTGAGCAGCGTGGGAACGATCGCGAGCGCACCGGTACTGGAGGTGCTCGACCGAAGCGACCAATAGAAGAAGACGAGGTAGGCCAACCAGATCACGACGAGCCATCGGGTGCCGATGCGTGGAATGCCGACGAACCGCCGCAGCAGGCTCCGGGCAAGATGATCGGCCGAGGTCCCCCTCATGAGCCTGGCATCGTAGAGGCCGGGAGGATCGCCTCCCAACCGGCTCAGGCGTTCAGGAGCTTGCGGGCGGCGTCGATCCTCGCCAGCGTCACGTCCCGGCCGAGCACCTCGAGGGTCTCGAAGAGGGGCGGCGAGACGTTGGAGCCGGTGACCGCCACCCGGATCGGCTGCAGTCCCTTGCGAGCATTCAAGCCCTGTTCGTCGAGCATCGCCCGCAGCGCGGCCTCGATGGCGGGAGTCGTCCACTCCTCCACCGCGGCGAGCGACTCCGCAGCGGCCAGCAGTGCCTCCGATGAACCATCCTTCATGGTCTTCGCCCAAGCGCTCTCGTCGAACTCGGCCACCTCTTCGAAGAAGAACCGCACGGAGGGGCCGATCTCGCCGATGAACTTGACCCGCTCTTGGACGAGGGGGGCGATGGAGCCAAGCCGCTCTCGTTCGGCGGCGTCGAGGTCTCTCCCCAGGGTCAACTCGGTCGAGCGGACCGCAGCCGCCGCGAAGTCGTCGGGGTCCATGGCCCGGATGTAGAGCCCGTTCATCCAGCCCAGCTTGTCGAGATCGAACACGGCGGCGCTCTTCTGCACGTCGTCGAGATCGAAAGCCTCGATCGCCTCCTGTCGCGTGAAGACCTCGCGGTCCTCACCCGGGCTCCACCCGAGCAGGCTCATGTAGTTGAACATGGCGTCCGCCAGATACCCGCCCTCTCGATAGGCGCGCAGCGACGTGTCCCCGTGGCGCTTCGACAGCTTCTTCCCGTCGGGGCCCACCAACAACGGCAAGTGGGCGTAGCGGGGATGCTCGGCACCCATGGCCGCCGTCAACAGGATGTGCTTCGGCGTGGAGGACAGCAGATCCTCGCCGCGGGCGATGTGGGTGATGCCGTAGTCCACGTCGTCGACGGTGGAGGCGAGGTGGTAGGTGGGCGTTCCGTCGGAGCGCAAGATCACGAAGTCGTCGACCACGTGCGACTCGAAGACCATCTCGTCGCGCACGATGTCGGTGAAGGTGACGGGGTCGCCCTGGGGCACGCTGAAGCGGACCACCGCCGTCTCGCCGGCCTCCAGGCGCGCCCGCGACCGATCCAGATCGTGATCGTCGGGCGTGCGGATGTAGAAGCCGGGGGCCCGCTGCTCACGCTGCGCGCGGGTCCGGAGGGCTTCCAGCTCCTCGGTGGAACGGAAATCGTGATAGGCCAGCCCCCGCTCGAGCAGATCCTCCGCCACCTCCCGGTAGCGGTCGAAACGGTCCGACTGCCGGTACGTGCCGTGGGGACCCCCCACCTCGACGCCCTCGTCCCAGTCGAGGCCCAGCCAGCGCAGGCCGGCGAGGATGTCGTCGGCGAACTGCTGCTCGGAGCGGGCCAGGTCGGTGTCGTCGATCCGGAGGATGAAGGTGCCCCCGTGGTGGCGGGCGAACAGCCAGTTGAACAGCGCCGAGCGGACGTTGCCGACGTGGAGGTGACCGGTCGGCGAAGGGGCGATGCGCACCCGGACCGTCACGGCGCCACCACCGGGTTGGCCAGCGTGCCGATGCCCTCGAGCCGCACCTCCACACGGTCGCCATCGACGATCGGGCCGACACCGGACGGCGTGCCGGTGAGGATGACGTCGCCCGGCAGCAGGGTCATCACCGACGTGATGAACTCGACCAGCTCGGCGACCCCGAACACCATCTCGGTGATCGAAGCTCCCTGACGCACGTCGCCGTTGACCCGGCACTCGAGGGAGTGATCCTCGAGCGGGTCGAACTCCGTCTCGATCGCCGGGCCGAGCGGGCAGAACGTGTCGAAACCCTTCGCCCGGCCCCACTGGCCGTCGGAGCGCTGGAGATCTCGGGCCGACACGTCATTGGCGGCGGTGTAGCCGAGGATCACCGAGTGGGCGTCCTCGGCGCGCACGTTGCGGGCCACCGTGCCGATGACGACCGCCATCTCGGCCTCGTGATGCACTTCGTCGGACTGCGCCGGAAGGATGATGGGCTCCTCGGGACCGATCACCGACGTCGAGGGTTTGATGAAGATCATCGGGGTGGTGGGCGTCTCGTTGCCCATCTCGGCGGCGTGGGCCTCGTAGTTGCGACCCACCGCCACGACCTTGGTCGGCAGGATGGGGGCCAACAGCCGCGCTTCGGGAAAGGGGATCAGCACCTCGGTCGGCTCCCAGGCCACGAGTGGCGTGCCCTCGTGCACCCGGATCCCCTCTTCTTCCACCCCGCCATAGCGGATGCCTTCGGAGGTCTGTACGCGAACGATCTTCATGGGAGCTCTCGGTCAGGGTCGGCGGAGGCAGTCAAGCAGGATTCGTTCGTGCCCTGTCAGTGATCGGTCTCGCCGACCAGCGTCGGCTGGACGTCCAGGCGAGCTCTGATCCGCGCCGGCGTCTCGACGAGCAGCGACGTTGGGATCGATTGCAGCGCCGACATGCCGGGCCACGGATCGTGTGGGACCTCGTCGAGCCACTCCTCCCGTCGTGCCGCCAGGTGGGCGACCGACGCCGGGTCCATGTCCTGGGGACGCAACCCCAGCACGGACAGCGCCGCCTCGATGTCCTGGGGGACCGGGCTGCGGCCGTAGGCAGAGGCTCTCGCCCCCACCAGCGCGGTGATCAGTTCGGCCAGCACCCCGGGGCGATCGCCGCGGTCGAAGGCGGTCCGGCGGAGGAGCCGCAGCGCCCACCCCGTGTCAGGGCCGATGCGACCGAACGCGTCGCCCCGCGGCATCTCCTCGGGGCTGGTGATCTCGCCGGGGCGTGACGGTACCCAGCGCCGCTCGACTCCACGCTCCGGTTCTTCGAGGGGCAGATCGCTCGCCTCGACCTCGATGTTCGGTTGCTGGCCCACCGCGTTCAGCCGCGCCGGCGATCAGACATAGTCCAGCCAGTCGGAGTAGGCGTCCAGCTTGCCGGTGAAGGCGTCGGCGTAGAGCTCCTGTGCCCGACGGGTGATCGGGCCGGGGCGACCGGTGCCGACGTCCCGATTGTCCACCTCACGGATTGGCGTGACCTCGGCGGCGGTGCCCGTCATGAACAACTCGTCGCAGTAGTAGAGGTCGGAGCGATGGATGATCTTCTCGACGATGGTGTAGCCGTCGTCGCGCAGCAGCGTGATCGCCGTGTCCCGGGTGATGCCGTCGAGGCAGCCGGCAGCGATGGGCGGGGTGTACACGACACCGTCGCGGATCACGAACACGTTCTCGCCCGAGCCTTCCGAGATGGCCCCGTCGGCGTTCAGCATGATCGCCTCGTCGTAGCCGTCCTTGACGGCCTCCATCTTGGCGAGGATCGAGTTGATGTACGTGCCGGTCGCCTTGGCGTTGGGGAAGGCATCGTGGGAGAAACGCCGCCATGAGGACACCTTCGCCCGAATGCCGTTGCGCACGCCGTCTTCGCCCAGGTAGGCGCCCCAGCGCCAGGTGATGATCGCCGTGCGGACCTCGGCATTGGTCGGGTTGAGGCCCAGGGCCCCCAGCCCCAAGAAGACGATCGGGCGGATGTATCCGGCCTCCAGCTCGTTGGCCCGCAGGAGGTCCTTGGTGGCGTCCATGAGCTCGTCGACCGAGTAGCCGGGGTCCATGCCGTATGCCTTGCACGAACGGAGGAGGCGATCCATGTGGTCGCGCAGCCGGAATACCGCCGTCCCACCGGCCGCCTCGTAGGCGCGGATGCCCTCGAAGACGCCCGTGCCGTAGTGCAGTCCGTGGGTGAGCACGTGGACGTTGGCGTCGGCCCACGGGACCTGTTCGCCGTCCATCCAGATGTATTCGGCCGTATCCATGCGGGCCATCTTATCGACCGCGACGTGGTCCGCCCTCGGGATCTAGGAGGGTGACGGCAGATGCCGCTCGTGCCAGTCGAGGATCAGTTCGAACCGCTCGATTCGGTGGCGAGGGGCGCCGCTGCGGCTCAGCTCATGCCCCTCCCCCGGGAACCGGACCAGCCGGGCTTCGACGTCGTTGCGCAGCAGCATCATGAAGAGTTGCTCGGCCTGCTCGATCGGGCACCGAAAGTCGTTCTCCGAGTGGACGATGAGCGTCGGTGTCCGGATGTCGGCGGCCCTCTCGAGCGGGCTGGCGGCCCGCATGGCTCCGTGGTCGTGGGGAGCGACCGGCCCGAGGTACCGCGCCGGGAAATCGCGGGCGATGTCGGAGGTGCCGGAGAACGATCCCCAATCGAGCAAGGCCCGCTCCACCACGGCCGAGCCGTACCGGTGGTCGCGAGCGATGGTCCACGCCGTGAGGAATCCCCCGTACGAGCCCCCCATGATCCCGAGTCGATCCCCGTCGAGGCGCGGGTCCGAGGCGAGCGCCGCTTCGACCACTGCGGTGATGTCCTCGAGGTCGACCGTGCCCCAGCCTTCCCCGGTGACCGCCTGCAACCACGCCCGGCCCCTCCCCGCCGAGCCGCGGGGATTGCAGGCGACGACCGCATACCCGGCCCCGGCGTAGACCTGGAACTCGTCGAAGAAGTTGAAGCCGTACTGGCTGGCGGGCCCGCCGTGGATGTTGAGGAGCACCGGGAACGGGCCCTCGCCGTCCGGGACATAGAGCCAGGTGTCGACCTCCACGCCGGGCGCCGACGTGACCCGGAGATGACGGGGCTCCACCAGGGCTGCCTCGGCCCGCAGGGGGTCGTTGAACGTCGTCAGCCGGCGCTCGTCGCCATCCGGCAGGCGCAGGTACAGCTCGCCGGGATCGGTGGGATCGGTGGCGGCGAAGACGATCGAGCCGTCGGCTCGCACGCCGAATCCGGTGAC
>JBPEXB010000446.1:0-2552 GCA_052032125.1 Acidimicrobiia bacterium | reverse complement strand
GTACGGCCCGGTCCCGCGGGCGAAGAGGGCGGCCACGTTGTGGAAGACATAGAGCCCGGCATCGACCAGCGAGCCCGACATCGGCCGGCCGTCGATGCGCAGGTGTCGCTCCTCGAGATGCCACCCTCGTGGCCGGACCAGCAGCGTGGCCAGGTCCTCGCCCAACTCGTAGACCCGTCCGTCCTCCTGCTCGAACCGCATCTGGCGCCGGGCAGCGTCCTGGAGGTTGACCTGGCCGGTCACGACGTTGTCCCAGGTCGGCGAGGACGAATCCTCGAGATCGGCCATGAAGGCCTTGGCACCCGAGTTGAGGGCGTTGATCATCATCTTGCGGTCCGTGGGACCGGTGATCTCGACCCGGCGATCCTGCAGGTCGTCCGGGGGCGGTGCGACACGCCAATCGCCGTCGCGCACGGACGCGGTCTCGGCGAGGAAGCCGAGACGCTGGCCGGCGGCCAACCGTTCGACTCGCTCGGACCGGGCGGCGAGCAGGCGGCGGCGCCGCTCGTCGAAGCGCTCGTGGAGATCGGCGAGAAAGGCGAGCGCGTCGGCGGTCAGCACCCGATCCTGATCCTGCACCGCCGGCCCGGTGATCTCGACGCTCCACGCCACGTTGGTCCTCCTTCGGCCTCGCAAGAACGATCGTTCTTGGTTTGGCGGCGCTGATCAACGACCACCGGGACATAAGATCTCCGGTTCTTATATGCTGGAACAAATGGACGCAAACGATCTCGACCTGCTCACGTTCGGGCACCGGGTGCGAGCGGCGCGCCGGGCCCGGGACCTGACCCTCGATGACCTCGGGGCAGCGGTCGGCAAACCCGCCCCGTATCTGTCGCTGGTCGAGAACGGCAAGCGGGAGCCCAAACTCACGCTGGTCCACCGGCTGGCCTCGGCCCTGGGAACCACCACCGCCGACCTGCTGTCGCCCGAGCCGCCCACCGACCGGGCAGCCCTGGAGATCGCCCTCGAGCGAGCACAGCGCGACCCGTTGTATGCATCGCTCGGGCTCCCCCACCTGCGCCCCTCGGCCAAGCTGCCCGACCTGGCCCTCCAGCATCTGACCTCGCTCTGGGACACCCTCCGGGAACGGTCCGCCATCGCCGCCACCACTCCGGAGGGCGCTCGGGAGGCCAACAACCAGCTGCGCCTCCACCTGGAGGAGCGTGACAATCATCTCGCCGAGATCGAGGAAGCCGCTCGCCAGGCGCTGGAGGCGGTCGGCTACGCCGGCAGCGGGGCCGTCCCCCAGGGCACGCTCACCGAGCTGGCCGCCCACTTCGGCTTCACCATCCACCTCGACGCCGGGGTGCCCGAGTCGCTCCAGTCCGTGTCGGATCTTCGCAACCGGCGCATCTACGTCCCCCAGCGAGACACGATGCGGACCCGGGCCGCCCGCACGGTGGTGTTGCGCACCCTCGGGCATTTCGCCCTCGGCCACAGCGAGGCATCCGACTTCGCCACCTTCCTCCGCAACCGCGTCGAGGCGAACTACTTCGCCCGGGCGGTGCTGATCCCCGAGGCTGCCGCCGTGGCGGCCCTCGAGAGGGCGAAGGCCGATCACGATCTCTCGATCGAGGACCTCAAGGAGCTCTTCTACGTGAGCTACTCCATGGCCGCCCATCGCTTCGCCAACCTCGTGACCCACCACCTCGACATCCCCACCCACTACGTGCGGGCGGACATCCACGGGACCATCTGGCGCGGGTGGGCCAACGATGGCTTCACGCTCCCGGCTGCCGACGACGGCACCGTGATCGGACAGCGGCTGTGCCAGCACCTGGGCGGCAGGGCGGTCTTCGACTCCGAGGACCGCTACTCGCTCCACTATCAGTTCGTCGACACCCCGAGCGGCACGTTCTTCGAGGTCAGCCACGTGCTGGTCGACGATCGCGACCACTCGGTCACCATCGGGGTGCCGTTCGAGCACTCGCGATGGTTCCGCGGGCGAGACACCAGGACGTCCACGGTCTCCCAGTGCCCGAACGGCGGTTGTTGTGCAGCCGACCCCACGCTCGCGGCCAAGTGGTCGGGCAACGTGTACGCGTCGGTCCACGAGCAACCGCAGCTGCTGGCCGTGCAGCCAGGGGGCGCGTTCCCGGGCGTCGACCCGGTGGTGCTGTACGAGTTCCTGGAGTCTCGAGAGGCGTGAGGCCGGCGCGGGTACCCGGTACTCAGTACTTGGTACCAGGTACTCAGGCGGTCGGGCCCGACGCCCGCAGGGCGTCGTCGAAACCCGCCTGAAGAATCTCCACCATCTCGTCGATCTGGGACTCGGTGATGATCAACGGCGGTGACAGGACCGCCGAGCTGTAGATGGGCCGCAGCAGGAGACCGCGCTCCTGGCAGGCCCGGTCGACGATGTCCAAGAAGGCCGAGTCCCGGGCTTCGTCGGGCCGGCCCGGCTCGACGCTCACCTCCACACCGCCCATCAGGCCCTTGACCCGCACCTCGGCCACCACGTCGAGGGCCTCCAGCTCGCGGAGCCGGGCGGCGAAGTGCTCGCTGACGACCTTCACATGGATCAGCAGATCCTCCCGCTCGATGATGTC
>JBPEXB010000445.1:0-2578 GCA_052032125.1 Acidimicrobiia bacterium | reverse complement strand
GACATCATCTCGGCTCGGGAGCGCAAGTCGGCAGCGAGACCGCATCACCACCGTCACCGGCGGACACGTCCTTCGACGACGCAGTGCGGCGTCGCGACGCCGACGGCGTTCTGGCGGCTCTGCTGGACGCGGAAGGCACTGCCGAGCCGGCCAGAGACCGGCTTCGCTCGTTGCTGGTGAGGATCGTCGATCTGGCCCGCCCCGGTTTGGCGGGACGGCGAGAGGCCATCGGCGACCTGGTCGACTTGCTGATCGACATCAGGGCGTCGGCGCGGGACGCCGGAGCCTATGACCTGTCCGACCGCATCCGCAACGGGCTCGACGACCTGGGCGTGGAGTTGCGTGACACGCCAGAGGGGACGTGGTGGGGCCTGCGAGATGATCACCCGAGATCGTGGCAGAGCGTGCGGGGTCAGGCCGAGCGCTGACCGTTGGGGCCTGCGATAGGCTCGCCCGACCCACACCAGGAGGTGCCGGCATGCCAGGCGGCTCGAACTACGGCGGCCCTCCCGAGGCGCTGGTGGCGTACGCCGCCGTCGTCGAGGGGAGCGCCAGCGGGGTCGCGGTCAAGGGTGCCAAGAACCCGTACACCTCGCGCAATGGTCACATGTTCAGCTTTCTCGACCAGGAAGGGACCATGGCGCTGCGACTGTCCGACGAGCTGCGGGACGAATTCATGGCCCAGTACGAGAGCGGGCCGGTGATGCAATACGGAAGTGTGATGCGAGGGTACGTGTCGGTGCCCGACGACCTCCTGGCTGATGTCGACGAAGCCCGCTCGTGGTTCGACCGCAGTCACGACTGGATCGGAACGCTGCCCCCCAAGCCGACCAAGAAGTAGGCGAGTCGGCCGGGGCTTGCCGAAGCGGGGGGAGTGGGGTAACTTACAACCATATGGTTGTAGATCAACTCGACTCCGAGGATGTCGATCGGCTGTTCCGAGCGCTGGCCGACGCAACGCGTCGGGACATCATCGTGCAGGCGGCCACCGGAGATCACTCGGTGTCGGCATTGGCCCGCCGGTATCCGATGAGCGTCACGGCCGTCCAGAAGCACGTCGGGATCCTCGAGGAGGCGGGGTTGATTCGCAAGGAACGTGCCGGACGAGAGCAGATCGTGACGACCCGGCCGACCGCACTCGCCACCGCCCAGCAGATCCTGGAACAGCTCGAGGTGATGTGGAGAGAGCGTCTGAACCGATTCGGCGACGTCCTCGCCGAGCTACCCGAAGGAGCATGAGATGGCTGTGAGCCTGCAGAGGGACATCGAGGCCGGGCGCCTGACCGTCGTGGCCGAGTACCGAGCGAGCGTGGACCGTGTCTGGCAACTGTGGAGCGATCCTCGCCAGTTCGAGCGCTGGTGGGGCCCGCCGACCTACCCCGCGACGGTCACCGAGCACGAGCTCTGGGCAGGTGGGACCGTCAGGTATCACATGACCGGGCCGGAGGGCGACACCCATCACGGCGGATGGCGGGTGATCTCGGTCGAGGCTCCACACCGCCTCGCCTTCGAGGACTTCTTCGCCGACGAGGGAGGCGCCGAGGACCAGGCGCTTCCTGCCTCCAGCACCACCGTGGTGATCGAGCCCGTCGACGCCGACATGACGCGGATGACGATCGAGACGAGCTACGCCTCGCCGGAAGCCATGGCCCAGGTGCTGGAGATGGGCATGGAGGAAGGGATCACTGCCGCCCTCGGCCAGATCGACGGCATCCTCGCCGAGCAGCCTGCCTGATCGATGCCCCCGATCGTCACCAACCTCTGGTTCGACGGAGAGGCAGAGCAGGCCGCCGCGTTCTACGTGTCGATCTTCCCCAACTCTCGCATCACCGGAGGGGTGGCCCGCCATGACGCCATTCCTGGTGGGGAGCATCTGGCTGGAACCCCGGTCACCGTCGACTTCGAACTGGACGGACGGCCCTTCACCGGCATCAACGGCGGCCCGGGGTTCCCCTTCACCGAGGCCATGTCGCTGCTCGTCGAGTGCGCCGACCAGGCCGACATCGATCACTACTGGGATGAGCTGCTGAGCGGAGGCGGGACCCCCGGTCGATGCGGCTGGCTGCAGGATCGGTTCGGCGTGTCGTGGCAAGTGGTGTCGACGCGGTTGAACGAGCTCCTCGGAGATCCCGATCCAGCCCGCGCCCGGCGTGCCTTCGAGGCCATGTATCCGATGAACAAGATCGAGCTCGCCGTCATCGAGCAGGCGGCCGACGGCGGGTGAGGCCGAACCGATCTTCCCTGACCGTCGAGCCGGTGGTCGCCGGACATCGCGCCGCCCTCGACGACCTGTTCGGCGCCGATGCGATGGCGGATCGATGTTGGTGCCTGTGGTTTCTCATCCCGGTGCGCGAGTTCCACGACGCCGGCCGGGACGGGAACCGCAGGCGCATGATGGACCTCATCGAGGAGAGCGCCGTGCCGATGGGCCTTCTGGCCTTCGACGACGAGGTACCGGTCGGCTGGTGCGGCGTCGGCCCGCGGGCGCGGTACCAGCGAGCCATCCGGACGCCCACGCTGCGGGGATGGCACTCGCCAGACCACGACACCACGTGGTTCGTTCCCTGCTTCTTCGTCC
>JBPEXB010000444.1:0-2346 GCA_052032125.1 Acidimicrobiia bacterium | reverse complement strand
CATGGCGAAGAGGATGGCCGATCCGAGCGTGAAGGCGCCGGGGATGATCCGGATCTCGAAGGCGTTCAGGCCCTCGAAGTCCACGGGCCGCGGTCCACGGGGCGCATAGAGCACGAACAGGATGGAGTTGATCGTCGTCCATCCGAAGGTGCCGGCGCCGAGCACGAGCACGGCCAGTCGCTTGCCGAGGTTCGTCTGGTTCAGCAGGTAGATGGTGCCGTAGAACACCAGCACCGCAGCGAGGGTGAGGACGATGCCGGTGAACAGCAGGTTGGCCGACAACAGGGTCCGGAACAGCTCACGCATCAGCGGGCTCCCTCCACGAACTCGACACCGTCGAGGGTGGGCCCTCGCAGGTACTGGACGATCAGACCGAGGTCGTCGGCGGACAGCACGGTGCCGAATCCGGGCATGCGCCCCGACCCGACGCCGTTCACGCCGTAGCCCACGCCGTTGATCGAGCCGATCTCGAGGAAGTCGGTGAGGTCCTCGGCCGTGAGGAACTGGATGTTGGCGCGACCGTCACGCAGGCTCGGCCCGAGGCCGCCCGACGCCTGTTCCTGCTGGAACGCGGCGCCGGCCGAGTAGCCGGCCGTGTGACAGCGGGCGCAGTAGGCGTTGAAGAGCGCCACCGCCCTCTCGGCCTGCTCGACATCCCCGCCAAAGGTCGCTTCGGCCAGCACGTCGAAGTCGATGGCCCAGGCCGCCTCGTCGGCAGCGTCCTGGATGAAGTCGAGACCGAATTGCGCCTGCTCGAGGAGCACGGCCTGGTTCTCGGCGGTGATCGTCAAGGACGTCGCCGTCGCCTCCAGGGCGCTGACGAGGCTGGCGGCGGCACTGGCGTCGGAGGTCCCCAACAGGGTCTCGGTGTTGCGAGGATCGAACGCCACGGGGGCCGGCAACAGCTCCAGGTCGGTGGCCTCCTGGCTGAGCGCCGCGAGCCCCGACTCGGTGGCGTCCGACAGGCCGTCGCCGTCGGTGTCGATGCCGTCCTCGGCACCGTCGAGGATCGCCCTGGCCCGCTCGGCGACCTCGGTCGCCACCACCGAGGTGGCATCGGCGTTGCGGATGGTGGTGATCAACGCCTGCTGGTCTGCGATCTGCAACGCCACCGACTCGGCAGCGCCGGCCAGGCGGGCCTGCGCGCCGGCGACGGCGCCGTCGATCTTGAGGAGCGCCTCGTCCTGGCTGATCTGGATCGACTCCATGTAGTTGAGGAGGTCGTCGAGCTGCTGGCTGTTGAGCGGACCGCCGCCCTCCAGGCCCCAGGCGGGCATCGGGCTGTTGGCTCGCCCGAAGATCAGCCAGTAGAGGACCTCGTCGCGGTCGTAGCGGTAGAAGACGTCGTTGATCGAAGGCGCTTCCCAGCTCGCCACGTTCACCTGCGAGCGCTCCTCGAGGTAGGGAGCGCCGCCACCGCCGCCATCGGCTCCGTGACAGTCGCCACACCCGAACTCGTCCCACACGTGATGCCCTCGCTCGAGAGAGCCCTCGCTGAACTCCTCGACGAACCCCTCCTGGCGGTCGAGCTCACCGAGGTAGTAGACCGGCATGGCCAGCGTGAGGAAGCCGGCCGTCACGACGGCCGCCACCAGCGTCCGGTCGAGACGGTTGGTCTCCATCTCGTCGTCGGTCGCCGCCGCCGAGAGGTTCGGCGGGACGGGATCCTTCTGGCCGCGTCGTGACCCCGACCCGACCAGATAGGCGAACCAACCGATGGCGCCGAGCGCCACGATGGTGACAACGAGCGTCGCCATGGGTTATTCGGCCTCCGCGTTCAGGGCGATGCAGGAAGGGCCCTGCGGGTACTTGACCGTCTTGGCCACGGCTCGCGGCGTCTGGAGGATCGTGCCGGTCCGTACGATCAGCCGGCCGTTCTCCTCCAGGACCGCAAACCGGTCGAGGTTGCGAGGAGCCGGCCCCGAGTCGTACTCGCCGACGAAGTTGTACTTGGAGCCGTGGCACGGGCACTCGAAGCCCTGCGACGTCCCGCACCACGGGACACGGCAGCCGAGGTGGACGCACCGCTGGAAGAGGGCGGTGAGCCCGGCGGCCACGACGGGTATGCCTTCGAACTGGGAGCGGGAGATGTCGCTCTCCTCGAAGGGCACGATGTAGGCGCGAGCCTCGGGCACGAACTTGGGCAGCACCGAGCCGTCGCTCTGGATGATCTCGCCCTGGATGTCGGCCACGGCCCCGACGTCGATGTCGCTGCCGAACCCGCCGGAGAGCCGCGGCCAGAGGAACGCCAGGTAGGCGACTCCGTTCAGGCCCATGAAGGCACCGAAGGTGATGCCGAGCGCCCGGGTGAAGAACTGCCGGCGGCTGACCCCGGCCTCCTCGGGT
>JBPEXB010000443.1:0-5220 GCA_052032125.1 Acidimicrobiia bacterium | reverse complement strand
GACTGCCCGGGTGTCCGCATGATCGGGCCGAAAGAGGAACCAAGTTCCAAACGGCAACTGATCGATGTTCGACGGGTGGGCTTCGCCCTTTCCGCGGACCGGAAGCACCCCGCAACGCGCTCGGCAGCCAGCCTAGATCACCCCGTCGGGCAGCCATAGGCTGGGCTCGTGAACGTCACGCTGCTGTACTTCGACGACTGCCCCAGCTGGCAGACCGCTGACCAGCACCTGCGTGCACTCGCCGACGAACTGAGCTTTACGATCGAACGCGTCGAGGTCACCACACCCGACCGGGCTCATCAGCTGCGGTTCCGAGGATCGCCCAGCATCCACATCGACGGCGTCGACCTCTTCGCCGACCCCGAGGCTCCGGTGGGACTCAGCTGCCGGATCTACCAAACACCCTACGGACCGGCTGGATCGCCCACCGAGGACCAACTGCGGGCGGCGCTTACGCATCATGCGCACGACCCGGCCAACTAGAGGTCCGGTTCGGCAAGACCCTGTGGCCGTCGCTGCTGACACCGTCGGTCTCGGATGTGCCGGCGACCTGGTGAAACACTCATGCGGCGACGAGTTCGACGCTCCAGGGCGCGCGTGTACTTTGGGTTAAAGTCGCCCCTCCGACACGAACAGGTGTTCGATTGAACTGGACGGGCGCTTGGCCCAGTGGTCGAGACCTCTCTGGTCATGCTGGCCGCCGATTGCGACAACCGAAGGCCCGATCGGTGTGGTGACGGCGTTCAGCTTCGCGCCGAGTGCGGCGAACGCCGGTGATGGCGCCGCTTGCCGTTGCGTCACCAGGGCAGGGGTTGGCCGTCTCGGAAGAGGCCTCCGGTGGGTCCGTCGTCGGGGAGGGTCGCGGCCCAGGTGATCGATGCTGCACCGTCGCTGACGGGTCGGGCGCCCATCTCTTCGGCGCCTTCGAAGGTGGCGGTGAGTCCTGGGCACACGGCGTTGACCAAGATGCCGGTGTTGGCCAACTCGGTGGCGAGGCTGGTGGTGAGTGCGTTGAGGGCGGCTTTGCTGATGCCGTAGCTCGCTGCCATGCCACCGCGTGCCGCGAGCCCGAATTGGGTGTCGCCGTGGCTGCCGGCCCCTGAAGACACGTTGACGATCCGGCCATGCTCACTCGAATGGAGCAGCGGTAGGAGTGCCTGGATGAACGCCCAGGTCCCGAAGAGGTTGGTGTCGACGACGCGGCGGGCCTCGTCCAGGTCGGCTCCGCTGGTCGTCTCGGACCAGTCGACGTACGCGGCTGCGTTGTTGACGAGGATGTCGACCCGATCGATCGCTGCACTCAGGGCCTTCACGAAGCCGTTGATCGATTCCGGGTCGGCGATGTCGAGTGCCGCGCCAGGATCGCGCACGTCGCCGGCGGCCCCGAGCTCGGTGGCCACAGCGGCGACGGCGCTGGTGTCGCGTCCGGTGACGTAGACGCTTGCGCCTGCCGTGGCCAGTTGGTGAGCCACGTCCTTGCCGATGCCTCTCGTCGCCCCGGTCACCACTGCGAGCCGACCCGTCAACTCTGTCATTCCGATCGCCTCGATGTCGTCACTTGATTGAAACGGACTGTTCCGTCACAATAGTGGCCATGGCAGCCACGTCAACCCCACGCACCCGCCGGCCCCGCGCCGAACGCGAGCAAATCGTGCTCGACACCGCCGCCGACCTGTTCTATGCCCGCGGCGTGCACGAGGTCGGCATGGACGAACTCGTCACCGCGACCGGATTGGGCAAGGCAACGGTCTACCGCCTGTATCCGACCAAGACCGATCTCATCGCCGCGTACCTCCAACGATCGTCGGACCGGATCCTGGCGACGATTGACACCATCGCCGACGATTACAGGCGAACTGCTCGCGAGCGGCTCCGGCAAGTGCTGGACGACATCTGGGTCCACGTCACCTCGCCCGGATTTCGCGGATGCGCCTTCAACAACGCCAGCATCGAATTCGACGACCCTGACCACCCGGCCCGCCAGGTCGCTACCAACCACCGAGTCGGCCTCCTCGACCGGCTCCGCCGCATCGCCGGCGACACCTCGGACCCGTCCCTGCTCGCCTCCCAACTCGCCTGCCTGATCGACGGGGTATACACCAATGCGGCCCACCTTGGACCCGACGGGCCGGCAGTCGCCGGCTATCGCCTCGCCCACGACCTCATCGACACCGCAACACGGTGAAAACCGGCACCCACACCGACGGCAACCCGATGGTCCATTGCGAAACGCCAGACGACTGGCGCAAGTGGCTCGGCGAGAATCACGAGAGCGCGTCGGGCGTGTGGCTCGTCGTATGGAAGAAGCACACCGGCAGACCCACCATCGACTATCCCGAAACCGTCGACGAAGCCCTGGCCCACGGTTGGGTCGACTCCCGCCCCAACAAGCTCGACGACGACCGAGCCATGCGCTGGTTCACCCCTCGCAACCCGACCAGCCCCTGGTCCCGCATCAACAAAGCCAAGGTTCAACGCCTCACCGACGAAGGCCGCATGACCCCCGCCGGCGACTCGCTCGTGGAAGCCGCCAAAGCCAACGGCGCCTGGACCGTCTACGACGAGATCGAAGACCTCCACATCCCCGGCGACCTCGACGCAGCCCTCGCAGGCAACCCCACCGCAGCAGACCACTTCGAACGGTTCCCGGACTCATCGAAGAAAAACATCCTCTGGTGGATCAAGTCAGCCAAGACCGACACCACCAGACAGCGCCGCATCGACCAGACCGTCGAACTCGCCACCGAGAACCGCATGGCCAACCACCCGAAAGGTCGCGACGCCGGACCGCAACGCTGCTGACAATCGGTGGGCGGGCTCGATTGCGACCTTCCCTTCACGCCGCCGGCAAGCGGATCCAGCCGCTCTCGGTGCGTGGAGTTGGGGTACAAGACGCCCCTCCGACACTCGAACAGGTGTTCGATCGACAGTCCGGAGTGAAGACTGCTCGTCGCTAGAGCTCGGTCAGTCGGGTGAGCGATGCGACGCCTTGACCTGAGTGTTGTGCGGCCTCGATGAGTCGCTGGATGGTGGTGCGAGTTCTTCTGTTTGCGCCGCGGGGGTCTCCGACCGCTTCGGCGACGCGGTTCATGTCGACCCGGACGTGCCCACGCTCGGCCGGTGGCAGTCTCGTGGGCCTGATCGAGCTTTTCGTGATGTAGTCCTCCGGGGCTGCGTCGAGCCATTGGAGGAGGCTCAGGACGCCGTCGGCCTCCGCGTCGTCGGCGTTGGCGTAGCGGCGGATGGTTGATGCTGCGACACCGACCTGGCGGGAGAGTGCGGTCCAGCTCAGGCCCTGCCCCTGGCGTTGGGCATCGATGTCATGGTGAAGACGATGCAGGTTGAAGCCAGGCGCGGTCACGTTGCGCCTCCCTCGCGCTTCCATTCGGTTGCTGACGGCTGGTCGCCTGGGTTGGCGATGAAGGCTGCGGCGATGTTGCGGGCTCGGCTGAGCGGCAGGTGGGCGTCGGGGTTGAACCGCTTGTCACCGGAGGTCGAGGTCCAAACGACCTCGTCAGTGAGAGGGGATGGTTCTTCCGGGACCGCGTACCAGGGGGTGTCGTTGTGATCGAGGTAGAGGGCGACGGAGATGTCGGGGTGGCCGAGGCCGATCGTGAGTGCCGTTCGGTCGTGGCGGAGGGTGATCAGGGTCGGACTGTGACGATTGCGGATGTCGTCGAGGTGGGCGTCGATGAGTTCGGGCGTTGCCAGGGTCGTGGCGCCGATCGGCGAGGTGATGGTGATCTCGGGGAGCGTGCCGTCGTGGTGCGTGAGGGGGTGCAGATAGTCGGCGGTTTCGGTGTGGCCGTTGTGGTTGGCCCATGCCCAGGGTGTTGCGCCGATGTGGGTGTCGCGGAGGTTGGGGTCGGCGCCGTGCGCAATGAGGAGGCGGGCCCGGCTGGTGTCGCCGGCTTCGGCGGCGTGGTGGAGAGCGGTCTTGGTGGTGGAGCGGTCGTTGATGTCGAATCCGAGGTCGATCAGCCGGCTCAGCATCTGCTGGTCGTCGGCGTTGACGTTGCGACAGAGGCTTGGGTGGTCGCGGCGGAGGTCGTCGAGTAGGTCGGCGTGGTTGGCGAGGAGGGCGTTGAGTGTGTCTACGTCGTTGGTGCGGGTGCAGCGGAGTGCTTGTTCGATTGGGGTGAGGTCGACGTCGATGCCGTGTTCGGCGAGCACGTCGAGGATGGCGTCGTGGCCTTCGGCTGCGGCGATACGGGCGGGTGGGAGCTGGGAGCGGCCGATGGGGCGGGTGGGGTCGAGTCCCAGGCTGAGCAGGTAGCGCAGGATCGTGGGCCGGTTGCGTTTGGCGGCGGCTTCGAGTTGGTCGTAGAGGAGCTCGGCAGGTTCACGGAGGCGATCGCCGAGCTCCTGATACCAGGGGCCGTTCTGCTGGGCGCCGAGGCCGTACTCGACGAGCAGCTGGAGGTGGGCGGGGTTGTCGTGGTTCTGGCCGCCGATGCCGTTGTTGTAGAGGGCCTGGCCATCGTTGGGGTCAGCGCCGGCGTCGAGGAGGAGCCGGGCGATCTCGAGGCGGTCGGGGTGCCATGGCTGGTGGCTCTCGCCGCCACCAAGCGCGCCTGTCAACGCGGTGAAGGGTGGGACGATGCCACGCCACAAGAACCCGGCGTTCGGGTCGGCCCCGCGGTCGAGAAGCAGCCGAACCGTTTCGACCGCCGACCACTCCGGGTTCTCGACGGCGATTCGTGAGTACGTCGCGTACAGCAGGAGCGGCCACCGGTTCGGACCATGCGCCGCGTTGACCAAGTCCGGTGCGTCATCGAGCGCACGGCGCAGTCCGGCGTGGTCGCCGACTGTCGCCAGCGCTGCGATCGAGGCTGCGGCCAACGAGCGGTCGTCTGCCAGCATTTCGTGGGCTCGGGCGATACGCACCTCGGGGCGGGGACCGTGCTCGGAGTAGTCGAGGCACGCAGCCACGACGAACACATCGGTGGGGGAGAGCGCAGCATCCTCAGCGAGTGGGGTGAAGCTGCTCTTGTCGACGATGGTGAGGTGTGCCCGGAGCTTGGGCCAGCTCGCGAACCCGTACATGCGGGCGACGATGAGTTGGGCGTCGGTCGTCTTGAAACTCGCGCGATCCGTCTCGTCGAGCGACGCGTGGTCGAGGCGGGGGTGGAACTCGTCGATCATGGCGAGCGCGCCCTCGTCGCCGGAGCGGACCAGGTCTCTGACGAGCTTGGCTTGGCTCTTGAGGTGCTCGAGCGA
>JBPEXB010000442.1:0-2502 GCA_052032125.1 Acidimicrobiia bacterium | reverse complement strand
GATGCCTTCGGTCTCCGGGCGCCGTTCTACGTGGCGGCTGCGACGTGGGTCGTGATGCTTCTCGTCACCGGCGGGATCATCAACAACCGCCGGATTCGCGAGCTCGAAGACGGAGTGGCAGCCGGTTGACAGTGCTGGATCGCCCAACTGCCAGGGCGCGATAGCCTCGTCCCATGGCTCGTCTGATCGGGGTGGCAGCGCTGGTGCTGGCAGTTGCATGCGGAGCCACTCCGGTCGAGCAGGAACCCACCTCCACCACTCTGCCGCCGACATCGTCGACGAGTGCCGCATCGACAACCAACACGGTCGAGGCCACCTCCACGACCGTGACCCCTACGGCGACCCCGACACCCTTGTGGCGGCTCGAGGTCGAGGGCGCGGTGTCGATGAACGTCGTCGCGAGCCCCGGGCACCGAACCACGGTGGCGTGGATCGGCGACGGCATCGTGGCGCTGGCGGGGCTGGACGTCGGAGGCGGCCGGCTCGTCGACACGACCGCCGTCAACGGAGACGTCGAGCCGATCGCTCATCCGATCGAGCGTCCAGCCGTCGCCATCCGGCCCGACGGAGCCGTTGATGTGGCCTTCACCTCGTTCCAGGGCTCCGCCGGCTCCGTGTTCACGACCACCTGGCAGCCCGAAGGCTCATCCGAGCCCACGCACATCAGTGGCGAGCCGCAGCCCGAGACCAACCTCGTGCACATCACGCACGACGCGGAGGGCAACCCGGTGCTGGCCTGGCTGGAGGACTCCACCCTCTCCGTCGCCCACGACGGCAGCGGCGGCCTCACCGAGGTCGAGTTGGTCGACGACCAGACCTGCGACTGCTGCAACCCGGTGCCGCTGTTCATCGATGGCGAGCTCGTCGTCGCCTACCGCGATCTCGTGCCGACCGGCGACGCCCCCTGGCGCGACGTGGCGCTCGTCCGATCGGCCGACGGCGGGCAATCTTTCGACGCGCCAGTGACGATCGCTGACGACCACTGGGCCATCGCCGGCTGCCCCTTCACGGGCCCGACCGTGGCGAACGTCGACGGCGAGCTGGTCGTCGCCTGGATGGACGCCCGCCAGTCGGTACACCCCGATCAGGACAGCTCGACGATCTGGGTGGATCGGAGCAGCGATGGCGGCCGCACGTTCGGCGCCGACCTGGCGCTGACAGCCGGCGGCATTCATCGCTGGCCGGTGATGGCCGTGGACGACGACCTCGTGATCCACCTGGTGTGGCAGACGCAGGGCGCCGACGGCGGCCTGTCCTACACGACGTCCTCCGACGGCGGCCACACGTTCGATTCGCCGGTGCTCCTGGTGGGATCGGACGGAGGGTCGCCTCAGGCTCCATCGATCGCCATCGCCGACGGGCACATGGTCGTCACCTGGGTGGGGGGCGGCACCGGCCACGTGGCGGCGTGGCCACTGTCGCCGCTCGCCGGCTAGATCGATCGGCACGCCAACCCGGGCCTGCGGGGCGTAGCGTCGAAGGACCGGCTCGCATGTGGCGGGGCGGTCACGAAGGAGCGGGTCATGGCCGGCAGCACACATGTCATCTTGGGCACCGGAACGATCGGAACGGCGCTGGCAGTCGAGCTTCTGGGACGCGGCCTCCAGGTGCGGACGGTCAGCCGGTCAGGAGGACCCGACCTCGACGGAGCGGAACGCCTGCGGGGGGACCTCGAAGAGCCGGACTTCGCCGCCGCGTCAGGGGCCGGCGCCGCGGCCGTGTACCAGTGTCTGAACCCGCCGTATCACCAATGGCCAGAGCGGTTCCCCGGGTTGCAGAGGGCGGCGATCGCGGCGGCCCGTCACGACGGTGCCCGGCTGGTCTCGTTCGAGAACGTCTATGCCTACGGCGACACGGGCGGCAGCCCGATCACCGAAGACCTGCCACTGAACGCCAGCACCAAGAAGGGCCGGGTCCGTGCTGACATGGCGAACGAGCTGGCCGATCTCCACGCCCGCGGCGAGGTCGAGGTGGCAACCGCCCGGGCCTCCGACTACTTCGGCCCCGGCGCCACGGTCCAGTCGCAACTCGGTGAGCGGGTGATCGGTCGCGCACTGGCCGGGAAGTCCGCACAGGTGATCGGCGACCCGTCGACCCGGCACAGCTACACGTACGCACCCGACGCCGCTCGCGTCCTGGCCACGTTGGGGACCGACGATCGGGCCTCGGGTCACGTGTGGCACGTTCCCAATGCCCCGGCGCGCCCGACCACCGAGATCATCGACATGATCGGGACGGAGCTCGGTCGAGACATCAAGGTGTCACCGGCGCCGAAGCTGGTCCTCAGGCTCATGGGACTCTTCAACCCGGTGGTGCGTGAGCTCGACGAGATGCTCTACGAGTTCGAGCAGCCCTTCATCGTCGATGGCTCGAAGTTCGAAGACGAGTTCGGCATGAAGGCCACGCCGATGGACGCCGCCGTCAGGGAGACCGTCGCCTGGTGGCGGTCGCGCTCGTAGAGAAACCCGATGTGACGTCATGGTGTCCGAGATGATTCGCGTC
>JBPEXB010000441.1:0-4570 GCA_052032125.1 Acidimicrobiia bacterium | reverse complement strand
GGCGGCGCCGAGCCCCCACCGTGTGAGCTGAGCGGGTATCTGGCGGAACGCCGGCCCCGTCGCACCAGGACCGGCAACACCCACGACTCGAGGGATGTTCGGTCTCCCGCCCAAAACCTTGAGGGCGCTGCGACCACGTACTGAGTACCTGGTCCTCGGTACTTCTACGCGAACCCGTGTTCGGCGAGCCAGTCGTCGTTCCAGATCTTCGAGAGGTAGCCCCTGCCCGAGTCGGGGAGCAGCACCACGACGAGGCGGTCGTGGTCCTCGTCGGCGACGCGCACTGCGGCGTGGGCGGCCATCCCGCACGAGCCGCCCACGAGCAGGCCTTCGCGACTCGCGATCGCCCTCGTCGTGTCGAACGACTCCTGGTCGGTGACCATGAGGTAGCGATCCACCACCGACCGATCGAGCGTCTCCGGATAGAAGTCCTCGCCCACACCCTCGACCTTGTATTGGTGGACGTCGTCATCCGTCGGCGCGGTGAAGATGGATCCCTGCGGATCGGCACCCACCACTTCGATGGCGGGATTCTGCTCCTTGAGGAACCGCCCGGCGCCGGTGATCGTCCCGCCCGTGCCGACCCCGGCGACGAACACGTCGATCTCGCCGCCGGTCTGCTCCCAGATCTCCGGTCCGGTGGTGAGGTAGTGCGCTTCCGGGTTGTTCGGGTTCGAGTACTGATCGGGCCGGAAGGCCCCCTCGATCTCCTCCGCCAGGCGCCGCGCCACCCCGTAATACGAATCCGGGTGGTCGGGCAGCAGGTCGGTCGGCGTGATGTGCACCTCGGCCCCGTAGGCCTTCAGGAGGTCGATCTTCTCCTTGGACACCTTGTCGGGGACCGTGCAGATGACCCGGTAGCCCCGCACGGCCCCGACCATGGCCAGCCCGGCGCCGGTGTTCCCCGACGTCGGCTCGATGATCGTGCCCCCGGGGCGCAACAGGCCGGCCTGCTCGGCCCGGTCGATCATGTGCAGCGCAATCCGCTCCTTCACCGAGCCGGCGGGGTTGAGGTACTCGACCTTGGCGACCAGGTTCCCCGGAGGATGCAGCCGGGCCAGCCTGATCAGCGGGGTGTCGCCGATGGCGGCGAGGGCGTCTTCGTGGATCACGGTCGGGGATCGTAGTCGTGGCCAATCTCGCCCAAACCCTGCGCTACCGTGCCCGCCCATGGAGCTCGGGGACATCTATGGCGGCTACAACGGGGCGCTCGGGGTCGTCTTCGACGAGATCACGGCCGACAGTTGTGTCGCCCGTGTCGAGATCGGCCCCCACCACCTCCAGCCCTACGGCATCGTGCACGGCGGCGTGTACACGGGGCTGATCGAGCTGGCCGCGTCGATGCCGGCGGCCGTCTGGGCCGCCGAGCGAGGCATGCCGGGCGCCGTGGGCGTCAACAACAACACCGACTTCATCAAGGCGCTGCGCGAGGGCACCATCGTGGCGACGGCCGAGCCGGTGCATCGTGGTCGCTCGCAACAGATCTGGCTGGTCGAGGTGCGCGACGACGACGAGGGGAAGCTGCGCGCCCGCGGCCAGGTCCGGCTCCAGAACATCACCAACCCGGACACCGTCGGCTCCAGCTGAGCGGGGACGGTCGCTCGACGCCCGGACCACCCGACCTGAAATTCGAGTTGGCGGTGCCAGGCCGTAGATTGGCCGCATGGTGCTCGCGGTTCGCACCCCCGACCGACTGCGCGCAGCGGCCCTCGTGACGCTGGCCGTCAACATCGTCGTCATCCTGCTCGGGGCGTTCGTGCGAGCGACGGGGTCCGGGGCCGGTTGCGGCCGGTCGTGGCCGTCGTGCCAGGGCGAGCTGATCCCCGGTGAGCTCGAGGGGGCCACCCTGGTCGAGTTCACCCACCGGGCCGCCAGCGGGGTGGCGTTGCTGATGGTGCTGGGCCTGTACCTGCTCGTCCGTCGCTCGGAGTCGACTCCACTGCGCAGGGCGGGGCTGTGGTCGCTCGTCGCCATCGTCGGAGAGGCGCTCATCGGGGCCGGCATCGTCCTCTTCGAGTGGGTGGCGGACGATGCGTCGGTGGCCAGAGCGGTGGCCGTGCCGCTGCACCTCGTGAACACCCTGCTGCTCCTGGCTGCCCTGACGGCAGTGCTCGTCTTGGCGGATGGCCGAGCGGTGTCGCGGCCCCGCTCCGAGATACTCCGCCCCCTGCGATGGGGGGTCGTGGCCATGCTCGTGGTGGCCGCCACAGGCGCGGTGGCGGCCCTGGCCGACACGCTCTTCCCGGCCGAGTCGCTGGCGGAGGGCATCACGGCCGACTTCGGGGCCACGGCCAACTTCCTCACCCGGCTCCGGGTGCTGCACCCGTTCGTGGCCGTCGGCGCCGGGGTGCTGTTGATCTGGCTGGTCAGCCGGCCGGCCGGGCTGCAACCGTGGCGTGACTCGACCCCGGCCCGTCTCGTCGTCTGGCTGGTCGTCATCCAGGTGGCGGCAGGGGTGCTCAACGTCGTGCTGCTGGTGCCGGTCGCCATGCAGTTGATCCATCTGCTGCTGGCAGATCTGTTGTGGATCGCCTTCGTGTGGTTCGCTCTCGAAGCGATGACTCAGAGGAGCGCCGCCACCGCTTCGTAGGTGTCGACCGGCGCCTGGCAGACCAGCCGCTCACACACGTAGCCCAGCGTGCCGTGGTCCGGGTAGCGCCCGGCGAGCAGAGGCACGTCCTCGTGTGGCTCGGTCGCCGGTGCCACGAGCACATCGGGGCGGTATTCCTCAGCCAGGCGTTTCGCCCATGCCAGTGCCTCAGGCCCTGCCAGCGCCACCTCGCGAGTTCGGCCTCGGGCCGCGGCCACCGCCAGCAGGTGCCCGGCCGCCGATGGTGCCCGCTCCAGCAGCCTTGCTCCTGCCCTGAGGATCTCGTCGTGCGCATCGAAGGAGCGTGATTCGCCCGTGTACAGGCCCAGGGTGAGATAGCACTCGGCGGCCATGGAGGCACCCGAGGCGCTCGGGTTGTCCTGTTGATCGGTGGGCCGGACGATCAGGTGGGAGGCGTCGGCGGCGCTGCTGTACACCACGCCGTGGGGCCCGCCGAAGTGCTCGGCGAGCAGCTCGACGAGGGCACGGGCCTCGTCGAACCACTGTGCCTCACCTGTCGCCTGATAGAGCTCGAAGAGCCCGAGGGCATAGGCGGCGTGGTCTTCCAGAAACCCGGGTATCGATGCGGTCCCGGCGCTCCAGGTCCGGAACAGGCGCCCGTCGTCCATGCGCATGTGACCGAGCACGAACCTCGCGTTGCGCCGGGCCGCCTCCAGGTAGCGGTCGTCGTCGAGGACGATCCCCGCCACCGCCAGTGCTCGAAGGGCCAGCCCGTTCCAGGCGGTGATGACCTTGGTGTCGAGCCCCGGGCGGATACGGGTCGCTCGGTGGGCGAACAGCGCTGCCCGCGCCCGCTCGACCGCCGCCCCGGCCTCTTCGGCGGTCAACTCGTGGCGCGCGGCGACCCGGTCGAGGGCGGCGGCCTCGTGGAGCACGTTGGTGCCCTCGAAGTTCCCCTCGGGCGTGACCCCGAAGTAGTCGGCCGCCACGGCGGCGTCCGCGCCCGTGATGCGCACGAACTCGTCGTGATCGAACACGTAGAACTTGCCCTCCACGCCCTCCGAGTCGGCGTCCTCGGCGGCGTGGAAGCCGCCGTCGGGATGGCCGAGATCCCTGAGCATGTAGTCGAGGGTCTCCACCGCCACCCGGCGGTACCGTTCGTTCCCGGTGATCTGCCAGCCCCTGATGTACAGCCGGGCGAGGTCGGCGTTGTCGTACAGCATCTTCTCGAAGTGGGGGACGAGCCACACGCCGTCGACGGCATACCGGGCGAAACCGCCTCCGAGATGGTCGTAGATCCCCCCGGCGGCCATGCGCTGCAGGGTGGTGTCGAGCATCCGCTGGGCCTCTGTCGCCCACGGTGCGCCGTGGATCCTGGCGAGGAACTCGAGCACCGGGGCCTGGGGGAACTTCGGCGCTCCGCCGAGGCCGCCGTGGTGATCGTCGAATTGACGGCGGATGGCGTGGTAGGCGGCGGCGAGCTGCGATCCATCGACGACGGTGTCCCCCGGCGGGAGGGCTCGGCCCAGGACGGCGGTCAGCTCTCTGGCCTGCTCCCCGATCTCGCCGCGACGGTTGGTCCAGGCGTCGTGGATGGCCGCCAGCACCCGGCGAAACGACGGCATGCCGTGCCGGTCCTCGTCAGGGAAGTAGGTGCCGGCGTAGAAGGGCTCGCCGGCGGGCGTGAGGAACACCGTCATCGGCCAGCCTCCTCGGCCCGTCATGGCGTGCACGGCGTCCATGTAGATGGCGTCCACGTCGGGGCGTTCCTCCCGATCGACCTTCACTGCCACGAACAGGTCGTTCATGAGGGCGGCGGTCTCGTCGTTCTCGAACGACTCGCGCTCCATCACGTGACACCAGTGGCACGTCGAGTACCCGACGGAGAGGAGGATCGGCCGGTCCGCCTCCGCAGCCACTGCGAACGCCTCGTCTCCCCAGGGGTACCAGTCGACCGGGTTGTCCTTGTGCTGGAGCAGGTACGGCGACGTCTCGGATGCCAGGCGATTGGGCATCGCC
>JBPEXB010000440.1:0-14877 GCA_052032125.1 Acidimicrobiia bacterium | reverse complement strand
GCTGCCACGCCCGAACTGCATCGGCAGCACGATCAGGAAGAGGGCCATCAGCGCCCAGCGCAGCCCGAAGGCGATGGTCATGTTGCCGTCCAGCAGCCGGCGGCCCGGTACGAAGCCGATGAAGAGGAAGGTGAGGCCGGCGGCCATGACGATCCCGCTGACGTTGGCGAGGAAGAGGAGGAAGGCACCCAGCGCCATGCGGAACTCGGCGAGCTGGAGCGTGATGCCCACCACCGCCAGGGGTGGGACGAGCGCCACCGCGACGGCCACGCCGATGAGTGCATCGCTGGCCTGGCGGCGCACCTGTGCGTATGCCCCGGCGGCGCCGGCGGCCAGCGCGATGCCCAGATCCAGTACGTTGGGCGATGTGCGGGCGACGAGCTCGATCGGCAGCGGCTCGGTCTGCCATGGCACCACGAAGGCGATGCCCATGCCCACCGCCACGCCGACCCCGGCGCCGAGCACCACGAGGCGGGTCTGGGCCACGATGCGGCGGGGCCATCCCATGACGACGGCGGCCGCCTGGCTCAGCACCGGTCCCATGAGCGGGGCCACGAGCATGGCGCCGATCACGACGGCGGTCGAGTTCGAGATGACGCCCAAGGTGGCGATGGCCGCCGAGAGGCCCATCATCAGGAGGAATCGCTGGCGGTGAGGGCCACGACGTCGTCCCTCGTGGAAGAGCCGGTGGATGATCACGTCGCGCTCGCGGTCGCTGAGCCCGTCCCCGGCTTCGAGGTGCCGGCCCAGCCGCTGGAGGATCGAGCCCACGAAGCCTCGAGCGTGTCGTCCGTCTCTGTTGTCGGTGTCCGATCGGTCCATCTCGTCCTGTCCTGGTCCAGCGCCGGCCCATGCAGCAGCCAACGGGTGATGGGAGTGGCGCGTCCTTCCCCTCAGGAGCGCCGCACGGTCAGTCGCGAGGCTGTTGCTCGCTCACACCGATCGGTGCCCGGCGGCCGCGACACACCGTGCCGAGCCTCGTGGATCGTGATGCCGGGCGGGACCCGGGACCAATGTCTGTGATGTCATCCGCATCCTCTCCTTTGGTCCTCGGTAGCTAGTCGCCGCCACGCCCTGTGAGGTTTACCGCGCTCGGTGATTTGCCGGTGCGGTCGGTGGGCAGGCCGGCGGTAGCCTCACCCGAAAGGCTCATGGCGAAGAGCGCCTGCGCCGACCACATGGGATGGAGTCGATGACACCCGAAGACACCCGATTGGACGGCGCCCACGCCGTGGTCCTCGGTGGGGCGGGATTCCTCGGGTCGCATCTGTGCGAGGCGCTGGTCGCGGCCGGCGCCAGTGTGACCTGTGTCGACAACTTCATCACGGGCACCCCGGAGAACGTCTCGAGCCTCGTCGACACCGGGCGCTTCCGGCTGATCGACTACGACGTGACCGATTACCTGCACGTGCCCGGAACGGTCGACTTCATCTTTCACCTGGCCTCGCCGGCCTCACCGGCCGACTACCTCCGCTGGCCGATCCAGACGCTCAAGGTGGGCTCGCTGGGCACCCACAAGGCCATGGGGCTGGCGAGCGCCAAGCAGGCCAGGACCGTGCTGGCGTCGACCAGCGAGGTCTACGGCGACCCGGAGGTCAACCCACAACCGGAGTCGTACTGGGGCAACGTGAACCCCGTCGGCCCCAGGGGCGTCTACGACGAGGCCAAGCGGTTCGCCGAGGCGATGGCGCTGGCCTACCACCGGGAGCACGGCGTGTCGGTGGGATTGGCCCGGATCTTCAACACCTATGGGCCGCGGATGCGCATCGACGACGGCCGCGCCGTGCCGGCGTTCTTCTCGGCCGCGCTGCGCGGCACGCCGCTGCCCATCTTCGGGGACGGCAAGCAGACTCGTTCGCTCTGTTACGTCGATGACCTGATCGCCGGCCTGGTGGCCCTGGCGACGTCGGACCACGTCGGCCCGATGAACCTGGGCAATCCCCAGGAGGTCACGATCCTCGAGTTGGCCGAGGCGATCATCGACGTGGTCGGCAGCGACAGCGCATTCGAGTTCCACGAGCGCCCGGTCGACGACCCCATGGTGCGGCGACCCGATGCCCGGTTGGCCCGAGAGGTGCTGGGTTGGGAGGCGACGGTCCCACTCCACGAGGGCCTCAGGCGCACGCTGCCGTGGTTCGAGCAGCGGGTGGGCCGGGCCTAGTCGGCATCCCCGGGCGCCCTACGGGCCGACGAACACTTCGCTGTCGGGGAAGAAGGCGCCCCAGGCGAACCAGAACTCGTTGCGGTGGATGGCGATCTCCAGCCGCTCGCCCGCCAGCGGGCCGGACACGGCCTCGCCGAGGAGCGTCCAGGTCGAGCCGGTCTCCTCGTCGGTCCACACGTCGCCCTCCTTGGCGAACGTGAGCGTCTGGTCGCCGACCGAGCGCACGTAGGCGACCCCGGTACCGATCTCCTGGCCCGTGGCCACTCGGTCGGTGTCGAGGGCGTCTGACGTGTTCCCACCCCAGAACACCGCCACCGGCACGCCGCCCACCATGTCGTTGACGGTGCCGAGCGGGGCGATCTCCGAGAACGGAAAGGCCTTGGCGCCGTCGCCGACGGTGACACCCACGACCCGTTCCAGGGCGGGGTAGCGGGGGTCGATGTCGCCCTGGAAGAAGCTGTAGGGAGCCTCCTGGCTCGAGTAACCGAAGTAGGGGTTGGCGCCGTAGGCGATGCCGAAGCCCGTGTCGGGGGAGAGGGTCACGCCGTCCGGGAAGGACGCCGTGAAGTCGCCGAAGCTCACGATGGCGGTCGACAGCGGGGTGAGCCGGGTGCCGGCGGCGTCGCCGACGATGCTCTCGCCGGTGACCTGTTGCCAGAGCGACAACGATTGGTCGTCCCACATCACGAGGTCGGAGTTGCGGAGCAGCCCTGACACGCCGAACCGCAGGGTCGCGCCGTCCACCCGCCGATCGAAGCTGATGGCGGTGTTGCAGAGCGGGCAGTACGTGACCGCCACCGGGACGTCGCCGAACTGGTCATTCACGATCTCGTGGCGGTGCAGGATGCTCAGCGGATAGAAGCGAGCCTCGCCCCCGACCTGGACCAGCGCCCCCGGCTCCTGGGGCTCGAGCCACCCGGCGGCGGTGTCGTGATCGTCGAAGCGTGGCTCATCGATGGGTCGAATGGCATCTCGGGGATCGATGCGGCCGATGCCCAGGAGCAGCTCGCCGAGGTCGATCGTCGACTTCGCCCAGTTGGTGGACCACGGCTCCGTGGCGATGAACACCTGGGAGTCGAGCTGTTCCCGAGCAGCGGCGATGGCGTCGGCATCGGCCGGGACGGTCGAGCCTTGCGTCGTCGGCGCGCCCGTCGGCGAGGTGGTCGGTTCCGTCGCCGCAGTGGTGGCTGCCGAGGTGGCGCCCGTCGTCGTGGGATCCTCGGCGCCGCCATCGGACCCACAGGCCACGGCGACCATGGCGAGGACGACCAAGGCGGCAGTGAGGTTGAGACGCATCGTCATCCGTTCGGGAGGGGTCATCGGATCAACCGCGATTCTGGCGCTCCGATGCCCCCGATTGTCGCCTCTCCGACGGTCGGGCTCACTCGACCGGCACCCACAGCAGTGACAGCTCGGCCACGTGGATGTCCGACTTCTCGAGGCCGATCTCGACCGGCTCTATCTCGGCGGCGGCCGCTGCCCACTTCGCGGAGATCTCCTCGAAGTCACGGGCCAGGTCGTCCTCGAGCTCGTCGAGCTGCTCGAGCTTGGCGGCCACCCGATCCTGGGCCGATCGCAGCCGCTCCTGGGTCTTGCGGGTCTGGTTGCGACGCGAGGCCGCCCGGCTCAGGCCCGAGCTTCTGCGCCGCCCCCCGAGGAAGACACCGATCAGGTCGCCGGCTCCTTTCATCAGCTCTTCCTGACGGCGGCCCGAGACGTCGGTCTCCAGCTCCCGCACCCGGTTCTCGGCCGAGCGGAGTTGGTCTTCGGCCGTCCGAATGCGTTTCTTGTAGCGGTCCTTCAGCTTGACCACGTCGGCATCCGCCAGATCCTCGGCGGCGGCCTCGCAGCGAGCCCGGAACGAGGCCTCGTCCTCGCCCACCCGGGAGTACAGCTTGAGGGTCGGGTTCTTGAACACCGACACCGTGCGGGACCGGTAGAGGTGCTCGGTGAGCGCCTTGCGGGCGTTGTTGTAGAACGTCTTCTGGTCGAGCCGCACGTCGGGCAGCGTGTAGGTGGCGCCGTCGGGGGGCGCATCGCGGAGATCCCGCGGATCGTGATCGACGGCGATCGCCGCGTCGCCCGAGGGTGTCTCGGTCAGCGGGAAGATGACGGCCTCCCACGTCTCCTGATGGTTCACGTCGGCGTGCTGGTCGTCGAAGGTGAGCTGCACCGTGGTCACCAGGGCGGGGGCGTAGACCGAGCCGTCCGGGTCGGCACCGATCGTCTCGGCCCATGGGGCACCGGGGTCGAGGTAGACGACCGAGACACCGTCCGGCGGGCTGGGGGCGATGGTCGACTGGTCGTCGGCGAGGTCCACCACCGGGTCGGCGGGCGCCTGGGCAGGGGTGGCCTGCTGACGCTCAGGGCTGTCGCCGGTCAGCCGGGTGACCTCGTCGCGTGTCAAAGGGCCGCGCAGGAAGGACATCGCCCAGCGGGTCGAGAACACCTGGGGCTGCTTGGCCTTGGTCGAGTGGAGCACGAACTGGCGCTTTCCCAGATCGCCGATCAGCGCATCGAAGGTGGCGACGTCGACGTCGCCGGAGGCGGACTTGAGCCCTTCGAGGATGCGCGCTTTGTCCCGCTCGGTCTGCAGCCGACCCACCATCCAGGTCCCGGCGTTGGACATCGCCTTGTAGTCGAGATCCACCGGATTCTGGGTCGACAGCATCATCCCGACGCCGTGGGCGCGAGCCTGCTTGAGGATCGTGAGGATCGGCTTCTTGGACGGTGGCTCGGCGGTCGGGGGAGCGAAGCCGAACACCTCGTCCATGTAGATCAGTGCTCTCAGGTCCGACGTGCCGCTGGTGCTCCGCATCCAGGTGACCACCTTCGAGAGCAGCAGGGTCACGATGAACTGCCGCTCCTCGTCGGTGAGGTGTGGAAGGTAGATCACCGACGCCCTGGGGCGGCCGTCCTCGGTGAAGAACAGCTGGTCGATGTCGAGGGGAGGGCCCTGCATCCACGAGGCGAAGGACGGCGAGGCGACCAGGCCGTTGAGGCGCATCGCCAGCTTGGTGCGGTCCTTGGGAGCGAAGAAGCTGTCTAGCTCGAACACACCGAGCTTGCGGATGGGCGGCGCCTGCACCTGACCGATGAGGGTGGCCAGGTCGAGGCTCTTGCCCGCTCTCCACGCCCGCTCGATCAGCGTCGCCAGCAGGATGTGCTCGGGGCTCGAGATCGGATCGGCGGCGATGCCGGCGAGGACGAGCAGCGAGGAGACGAAGCCTTCGATCTCGTCGCGTCCGGTCTCGGCGTCGGTGTCCCAATCGAGATCGGGAGCGGCCAGCGAGCCGAGGACGTTGAGCGGGATGCCCGCCGTCGAGCCGGGCGTGTAGATGCCGAACCCGGCACCCATCCCGAGTGCCCGCATGCGATCTGCACCGATCTCCCAGCCCGCCAGCCCGTTCTTCCACAGCTCGGCGGTGTCGGCCGCCAGCTGGTCCGGCGTCACTCCCTCCCGCTTGGCCTGACCCTCGTCGATCCACGGCCGGAAGTCCTCGCCCCGGAACTCCGGGAAGTTGAGCAACAGGTTGCCCATGTCGCCCTTCGGGTCGATGACCAGACAGGGGATCCCGTCGAGCAGCGCCTCCTCGAGCGCGATGATGCCCAGGCCGGTCTTGCCGGAGCCGGTCATGCCGACGATGACCCCGTGGGTGGTGAGCCGGGCGGATTCGTAGGTGAGTGCTTCGGCCCGGTCGCCCGAGGCGGGGTCGACCACCCCGCCCAGGTACCAGGAGCCTCGATCGTTCTGTGCCATCGCCCCGGGAATCTAGGACTCTGGCCGGACGATCCGCCACCGCGGGCCTCGCCCCCTCATCCGTCGCGAACGCCAATTCGGCTTCCATGCCCGGTCTTCAGAGGCCATAATCAGAACATGGCTCCAAACGAACGAGTCACGGTCACCCGCCGCCAGCGGCCTCGTCGCCCCCACGACATGATGATCGTCAGTGTCTCGCTCGTCGCCATCGCCCTCACCTGGGCGGGAACCCACACCTACGGCCGGGCCCAGATGGCCGACTCGTTCTCCGTGGTGTCCTGGGGGCTGATGATCGGCCTGCTCATGGCGGGCGGATTCCTGTTCGCCTCGCTGATCATGCCGGTCGACATCCGGCAGCGGTTCGACGTGTGGACGTTCCTGGCGATCGGTGGCGTGCCACTCGCCACCATCGTGTACGCCGTCCTCGATCAGGCGGGTGTCCAACTGCGGGTGCTGGACAAGCTGCTCGGCTGGGTCATCCCCTACGGTTTGGTGGCCATGGGCCTGTTGCTCGGTTTGGCGCTGGCCGCCGCCGTGCAGAAGCGGCCGCCGATCCCCGTGGTCACCGACGACTCGCTCTCGCCCCTCTCACTTCGCGACGAGTAATCCGCCCCGACCACCCGTCCCCTCCGGCCCACGTCGGTCGGTACCATCACGTGAGAGAGGAGGCGACCGGTGACGACGCCCGACGACGTGCAAATCGACGCTGACGATTTCGGCCCGAACCAGTGGATGGTCGAGCAGATGTTCCGGCGCTACCAGGAGGCGCCCGCGTCGGTGAGCGAAGCCTGGCGTGAGTTCTTCTCCGGCCACCGGCCCGATGACTCGGGTGCCAACGGGCAGACCACCATCGAGGCTCGCCCGGCGCTGGAGGCGCCGCGTGCCCAGCCGCAGGCGCGGGCGGCGGATCCGTCACCCTCCGCTCGCCGCCCCGCTCCCGAGGTCGGCGACCCGGAGCACGCCAAGCGGCTGATCGGGGTGTCGGCCCGGATCGCCGAGGCGATGGACACCAGCCTCGATGTGCCGACCGCCACCTCGGTCCGTCACATCCCCGCCAAGCTGCTGGAAGTCAACCGACGCATCCTCAACAACCAGCTGGGCCGACGCACCGGGGGCGGGAAGGTGAGCTTCACCCACCTCATCGGTTGGGCCGTCGTGCGGTCGCTGAAGGAGATGCCCGAGCTCAATGTGTCCTACGGCGAGATCGACGGGGTGCCCCATCGCATCCACCACCCGGGGGTGAACCTGGGCCTGGCGGTCGACATGGAGGGCCGGGACGGCGAGCGGGTGCTCATCGTCCCCAACATCAAAGACGTCGAGCAGATGGACTTCGCCGGCTACTGGGCCGCCTATGAAGCGCTCATCCGCCGGGTGCGTTCCAACGAGATCACCCCGGAGGACTTCGCCGGCACGACCGTCTCGATCACCAACCCCGGCATGATCGGCACGGTGCAGTCCGTGCCCCGCCTGATGGTCGGCCAGGGGCTCATCGTGGGCGTCGGCGCCATCATCTACCCGCCCGAGTACGAGGCCGCCGACACCTCGACGCTGGCCCGGCTCGGCATCGGGCGGGTGATCACGATGACCAGCACCTACGACCACCGGGTCATCCAGGGAGCGCAGTCGGGGCGCTTCCTCGATCGCATCCATCGGTTCCTGCTCGGCGAGGACCGCTTCTACGACGACATCTTCGAGTCCGTCAAGATCCCCTACACGCCCGCCCGTTGGGCCGTGGACGACAATCCGCCCTTCGGCACGCCCGCCTGGGCCGAGAAGCAGGCCCGGGTCTTCTCGCTGATCAACGCCTACCGGGTGCGGGGGCATCTGATCGCCGATCTCGACCCGCTCCGCCAGGAGACACCGAAGATGCCGGCGGAGCTCGATCCGCTCACCTACGGCCTCACGATCTGGGATCTCGAGCGAGAGTTCGCCACCAACGGTGTCGGCGGCGAGACCGTGCTGACGCTCGGGACCCTGCTGGGTCGCCTGCGCGATGCCTACTGCCGCACCATCGGCATCGAGTACATGCACATCCAGAACCAGGTCGAGAAGGCGTGGATCCAGAGTCGCCTGGAGCGCGACGCCGAGCCGTTCACCACCGAAGAGAAGGTCGAGATTCTCGAACGCCTCAACCAGGCCGAGGCCTTCGAGGCGTTCCTCCACACGAAGTACGTCGGCCACAAACGATTCGGGCTGGAAGGTGTGGAGAGCCTGATCCCCCTGCTCACCTCGATCCTCGATGACGCAGCCGCCGACGGCGTGGAGCAAGCGGTGATCGGCATGGCCCACCGCGGCAGGCTCAACGTGCTGGCCAACGTGGTCGGCAAGAGCCGGGCCAAGATCTTCCGGGAGTTCGAAGGCGACGTCGATCCGGAGACCATCCAGGGCTCGGGCGACGTGAAGTACCACCTGGGAGCGGTCGGCATCCACCGTTCGCGAGCCGGGGACGACATCGAGGTCGAGGTGGTCGCCAACCCGAGCCATCTCGAGGCGGTGGACCCGGTGCTGGAAGGCGTCGTGCGGGCCAAGCAGGAGATGATCGGCAAGCACGGCTATCAGAAGGTCATGCCCATCCTGCTCCACGGCGATGCCGCCTTCGCAGGCCAGGGGGTGGTCGTCGAGACGCTCAACCTGTCTCAGCTGCTCGGGTACCGCACGGGCGGGACCGTCCACGTCGTGGTCAACAACCAGGTGGGGTTCACCACTTCGACCATCGACGCCCGCTCCAGCCACTACGCCACGGATGTCGCCAAGACCGTGCAGGCGCCGATCATCCACGTCAACGCCGACGACCCCGAGGCGGTGGTGCGAGCGGCGCGGCTGGCCTTCGCCTACCGCCAGGAGTTCGCCAAGGACGTGGTGCTCGACATGATCGGGTACCGGCGTCGCGGCCACAACGAGGGCGACGAGCCGTCGTTCACCCAGCCCCTCATGTACCGCCGCATCGACGCCCGGCCGACGGTGCGCCGCCTCTACCTCGACCGGCTGGTCAGCCTGGGCGAGCTGAGCGAGGAGGAGGGCGACCGGCTCCTGGAGAATTTCCGGACGCTGCTCCAGCAGGCGTTCGAGGACGTGGAGGGCGAGAGCGAACCGCCCGCCGACGCCACGCCCGCCCATGACGAGAACCCGATGACCGGGGTCGGGTCGACGCTGCTCGCCGAGCTGAACCGGTATGTGACGACCCCACCTGACGGCTTCACCGTCCACCCCAAGCTCGAGCGGGTGCTCAGCGGCAGGGTCTCGCTGTTCGACGACGGCCTGGCCGATTGGGCCATGGCGGAGTATTTCGCGTTCGGCTCGTTGGCCGAGGACGGGACCTGGGTGCGGATCGCCGGCGAGGACTCGAAGCGGGGGACGTTCTCCCACCGTCATGCGGCGTTGGTCGACTACGAGACCGGCGAGCAGTGGATCGCGCTGCAGGAACGCACCTTCGAGACCGCCCGAGTCCGGTTCGTGGACTCGCTGCTCAGCGAGTTCGCCGCCGTCGGCTTCGAGTACGGCTACTCGATCGAGCATCCGAACAGCCTGGTGGCGTGGGAGGCGCAGTTCGGCGACTTCGCCAATGGTGCGCAGGTGATCATCGACCAGTTCATCTTTGCCGGTGAGACCAAGTGGGCCCTTCAGTCAGGGCTCGTGCTGCTCCTGCCGCACGGTTACGAAGGTCAGGGCCCGGAGCATTCGTCGGCGCGCATGGAGCGGTACCTGCAGATGACCGCCGAGCAGAACGTGCGGGTGCTGGTGCCCTCGACGCCGGCCCAGCACTTCCACATGTTCCGGCGCCAGGCGATGGCCGAGCCGAAACGGCCGGCGATCGTCTTCTCGCCGAAGTCGCTCCTGCGGACTCGCGAGTCGTACAGCCCGCTGTCCGAGTTCACCTCCGGGCGGTACAAGAGCGTGCTCTCGGACCCGCGGTCTCCGGATCCTGACGCGGTCGACCGGGTTGTCTTCTGCACCGGCAAGGTGTTCTACGCCGCCGACGCCGAGCGGTCCGCCCGCGAGGTCGGACGGGTGGCGTTGGTGCGGGTGGAGCAGCTCTATCCCTATCCCGAGAACGACATCCTCGACGAGCTGGCTCGCTACCCGGGTGCGAAGGTGGTGTGGCTGCAGGAGGAGCCCGAGAACATGGGCGCCGCCGTCTACATCCAGCCTCGTCTCTCCGAGACGGCGGACCAGACGGTGACGGTGGTGGCCAGGCCCCGCAGCGCCTCGACGGCCGCCGGGAGCCAGAAGCGGCACCAGCGGGAGCAGGACGACCTCATGAACCGGCTCTTCGAGGCGTAGCCCTCCCGACACGAACGAACGGCGAGCCTCTCGACTCGCCGTTCGTCACCGCTCGGTAGGGGGTCAGCGGTTCTCGTCTAGGCGTTCAACGCCTCCTGGCGCCGCAGGGCGAGCAGCAGTCCGGCACCTCCGAGGAGGAACGCCAGCCCGATGGCCGCCAGCGGGCCGTTCTCGATGCCGGTCTGGGGCAGCTCCGTCTGGTCCACCTCGGTCGGCAACACCGACACCGGTGGGCTTCCCGTGCCGCTCGACGCCTCCGTGGTGGTCGGCGCCTCGGTGGTCGTGGGTGCCTCGGTCGTCGTCGGCGCCTCCGTGGTCGGTGGGGTGGTGGTCGGCGTCGTCGTGGTGGGCGGCGCGGTCGTCGGAGGCGTGGTGGTCGGCGTCGTGGTCGTCGCCGGCGTGCAGTCCTCGAGGACCAGCACCTCGTTGAGGATGATCCCGACCTCGTCGTCGGTCACCGTGACCGTGTTGTCACCGGCAGCACCGTCGCCCGTCACGACCACCGTGCCGGAGGCATCGATCGTGTACGGGGTGTCGGCGCCGTTGATGGTGACGGTGCCGGTGGCGCCTTCCTGGCCGTTCACCGTGACGGTGATCGGGTAGACGGCGGTCTCGCCCTCGAGCTCACATGAGCCCTCGACCGTCGCCGACTCGGTCACCGGGATGGTGGTGGTCGGCGGCGTGCAGTCCTCGAGCACGAGGTCCTGGTTGAGGATCTCGCCGGCCTCGTCGTCGGTGACGACGACCGTGTTGGTGCCCGCCATGCCCTCGGCCGTGACCTCGACGGCACCGGAGGCGTCGATGGTGTAGGGAGTGTCGGCGCCGTTGATGGTGACGGTGCCGGTGGCGCCTTCCTCGCCGTTCACCGTGACGGTGATCGGGTAGGTGGCGATGCCATCGTCCAGCACGCAGGCGGCGGTGACCTCGGCCGACTGCGTCACCGGTATCGACGTCGTGGTGGTGGGCGCGGTGGAGGACGTCGTGCCGTCCTTGCAGTGCGAGATCCAGGTCCAGTCGCTGGCGACCGATGAATCGACCCCCGAGCCGTCGTTGAACTGCTCGACCTCGACGACGATGCGCCAGTAGATGTTGTTCTGCCACGGGTTGAACACGCCGCTCATCTCGTAGCCGTTGGCCTCGTTGAACTCGCCGGTGGCGATGGTGAAGCGGTTGATGACGCCGTTCACGTCACGCTCGGCGATGACCCGCACAGCACCGTCGGCGGTGCCGCCGTCGACCGTCGGGTCGGACGAAGTCGCCGTCCACGACCAGTTGGTCTGCTCTTCCTCGGGATCACACTCCCGGAGCGTCTCGAGCAGTGGCTCGGCGGCCAACGCAGGCGTTGCCGGAACCACCACCATCGCAAAGAGCAGCATGGCCAGTCCCAGCGTCGTGAACGCCCCAGCCGTGCTGCGAAGGATCGCGGTACCCCTACCGTCCCTCATCGTTTCCTGCCTTTCCGTGTCCCTGATCGTTGCTCACGCGGCAGGCCGGTCTCACCACTGACTCCCCGCATCCACCTGGTGACCGATGAACGCAGATACGGATCGAAGTCTCCCAAACCCTTCCAGATACTGCCATTTCCTGTTCGAGGCGGCAGCCTGACGGAATGGTACGGATGTGGTCCCCCTAGTGCACGCCATTGTGCCCTTCGCGCTTGTGACTAGTCATCGGACGCTAGCACCGGCGCCCCAAGAGAGATCTCGCGCCGCGTCGAGCGGAACCCGTGCCGCTCGTAGAGCCCGAGCGCACCGGTGGCGTTGTCAGAGTCCACCCCCAGAGCCGCCCTCTCGTGGCCGAGATCGCGAAACGCCAGGCACGATCGGGCGATCAGCGCCGAGGCGATGCCGCGCCCTCGCCACGCCGGCCGGGTCCCGAGACCGTTGATCCATCCCTCGGAATGGCCGAGCCCTTCCCACTCCTCCGGGTACGCAGCGTTCATGGTGTAGCCCACCACCTCCTCGCCGTCGAGGACGACGAACGACGCGTCGGGCAGGAAGTTCTCGGTCCCGGACAACCATCGGGCCCATCGCTCGGTCGAAAGAGGTTCAGAGCCCCAGTGCTCGGCGAAGGACTCGTTGTGGGCGCGCCGCACCGCCTCGTCCAGGTCCCTGCTCCACGTTCTCAACTCCAGGGACGGTGGCAGTGGGGCCGGGTCGATCGGCTCCGACAGATCTCGCTCCATCTCCACGAAGGAGCGATCGACCTCCAGGCCGTGTGCCTCGTAGATCGCCCGAGCCGCAGTGTCCGACTCGTACAGGTACGTCCGCAACTCCTTCGGCAGCCCGTCATCGTGCGAACCAAGGCGCTCCCGCCCTCGACGTATGGCCCAGGAGACGAGCTCCGTCCCGAGGCCGTTGCCGCGATGGCGAGGGTGGACGCGGCCAGAGATCTGGAGGGACCGACGGCGCACCGGCTCCGGGTGGAGCGACGTCATGACGTAGGCCATCAACTCGCCGCCGCCGCTGACCACGGCGAGGGTGTCGGCGGCGAGGTCCCGGGTGGGCTCGTCGAACTCGCGCATCAGGTCGTCGCGCGTGGTGACGAGGGGCTCCGGGGAGGTCTCCTCGGCGGCGCGGATCAGGGCGAGCACCTCGTCGAGGTCGTCGCGCGACAGCGGCCGGGTGGCTCGAGACTCGGTCAACGGGGGCCGATCAGCTCGGCGGCGACAGGTAGCACGCCTGCGCCAGCTGATGACCGTGATAGTCGAGGACCCAGGTCGATCCCTTCTTCATGGGCGCCTTGGTGGTCTTCAGCAGGTGGTGGAGTGCCACCCCGAGCACCGGCCCGTGGGTGCACAAGAGCGTCGAGCCGAAGCGATGCTTCTCGAGGGCGCCGTGGATCTTCGACCGCTTCGCCTCTTCCGACAGAGCATTGGACGTCTTGGGGACGAGTGAACGGTTGGCAGCCAGCGGCTCGACCGTCTCCAGGCACCGGACCGCCGGGCTGGAGACGATGCGGTCGATCCCGAACGGCGCCAGCTGGTCGACCAGGCCCTTGGCCTGCTCGTACCCGCGAGCCGACAGGGGGCGGACGGCGTCGTCGCCCTTCCACGTGGCGCGGTCCCCGGCATGGGCGTGGCGGGTCAGCAGGATCCGGTTGGGCTCCGAGGTCCACGACCGCTCCAGCGACGTCACGAACTCGATGTCGAGGGCATAGGAGAGGCGCTGGTCGAGATCGGACACCGCCACCCAGACGATCTGGTCGACCTCGCCGTTGGGAGTGAAGGCGCCGCCCACCGCTTGCATGGCCCAATAGGAGACTTCTTTGTCCCGCCCACTGGGTCGGGTGAACTCGGTCGTCCCCAGGTAGCGGCCGACCCGGCACGTGAAGCCGGTCTCCTCCCAGACCTCTCGCAGGGCGCACTCGATGAGGCTCTCGTCGCCGTCGACCTTGCCCTTCGGGAACGCCCAGTCGCTGTATCGCGGGCGATGGGCGACGAGCACCTCGACGGTGCCGTCTCGATCCCTCCAGATCAAGCCCCCGGCGGCGACCTCGGTTGACTTCTTGCTCATCGGTTCGGTGTCATCGGCCCGGGATTGTCCCACACTCCCGGGCGCGGACGATCACTCGAACGGATCAGCTGCTTCTGGCTGAAGAGCGGAAAGGCCGATGGTCACGTGGCCGCAACGGTGGCACACCCTGCGGGTGATGCCGCCGCCAACGACCGCCGCCTCTCCGTGATCGTGCCCGTCCCTTCGACAAGGATCACGAACCTCTCGACCCCAGCGCTCCGCCAGATAACTACGCACTGTGGTCATGCCACAAAGGTAGCGCGTCGATCAGCCCGGCGTCATGCCGAATCTCCCGATGATTTCGCGACCTGCGGATTCCGCGTCGTCGACGAACGTGACCAGGCCCGATGTGGTGTCGAGGGCCGCGGTCAGGGTGCGCACCGTCGGCTCCCAGGCCTCTCGGAGCGCCACGATCGGTCGGGGCCGCTCACCACGGAGCGTCGCAATGAAGGCGTCGTTCCACATCACCATCAGCTCGGTCATCGTGCCGATGCTGCCGCCGAGCACGATGGCGGCGGCCGCTGCCTCGGACATGACGTGGATGCGCTCGGTGAGGCTGGCGGTGGCGATCTCTTCGGTCAGAAAGGCGTTTCCACCTGGTCGATCCGGGAACATGCGAGGCACCGTCACGCCGACCACCGAGCCGCCGGCAGATGCAGCTCCCTTCGAGACCGCCTCCATGATCCCCGCGTAGCCCCCGTTGGTGACGCCGAGACCGGCTTCGGCGAGGCGGCGGCCCAGAAGGACGGCAGCCTCGTAGTCGGGCTCCCCCGGGGCGGATCGAGAGGAGCCGAACACGGCGATCACGTTCATCGCGAGGCAGCGTACCCCCGCCGGTAGGATCGCCTGGCTCCCGAAGCGGAAAGGCTCCATGTTCGAGTTGGCCCACGCTGCGATCGACGCGGCCGTCGAGGCGGGAGCCCGATACGCCGACGCCCGCGTGATGGTGCGGCTCGAGGAGACGATCTCCGCCAAGAACCAGGCGATCGACGACCTGCGCCATGACGAGGTCGCAGGGGTCGGGGTGCGCAGCCTGGTCGGATCGAGCTGGGGTTTCGCCGCCACCGACGACCTCACGCCGGCGGGTGCTGCGGCGGCGGGGCGGCGCTCACATGCGATCGCCGAGGCCTCGGCGACGGTGGCGGGCGCCGCCATCG
>JBPEXB010000044.1:0-7365 GCA_052032125.1 Acidimicrobiia bacterium | reverse complement strand
CGACACCGTCGGGCTGGTCGCCGTTGGCCGTTCCGAGCGCACGCTGCGGATCGATCGTCCTCCACGTGCCCTCCCGAGTGTGGGCCAGCGAGCCCGGCTCCGAGCCCATGATCTCCGTGATCTCGGCGCCGGAGATCGTCTTGCGCTCTTCGAGCGCTCCGGCGATCTGCAGGACCTGGTCGCGGTATTCGTCGAGGAGGTTCCACGTGTCCTCGTACAGCTCCTGGAGCAGTGCCTCGACCTTCTTGCCCATCCGCTTGATGACGTCAGGGCTTGGGTCGGGCGTGCCCCAGCGGCTCTGCGCGAGCACCGCCAGCGACGTGATCCCGTCGCCCATGGCGAAGACGCCCTGCATGTGCGATGCCAGGCGGGTGGCGTTGTTCATGTCGGCGCTGACGCCGGATGAGTTGTCGCCCTCGAAGAACATGCGCTCGCCGGCGAGCGAAGCAATCGAGGTCATGATCTCGCCCTCGAACTCGGTCCGCCAACGGGTCACGCGGTCTTCCATCTGGATCGGCTTGACCATGCCGAGTGCGCTCGAGTGGCGCTGGATCGTGGCCATGTCGATCTCCTGATCGGAGAGCATGAGATGGCCGACGACGGCGTGGCATGCCTCGTGCACCGCGATCGCATGGCGTTCCCGCTCGATGTACTCCGTGCGCTCCGGCGGACCCAGCTCCTTCAGCAGCTTGGCCTTCCAGACGTCCTCCCACTCGATGGTGGTCCGGTCGTCGCGCATGGCGATGATCAGCGCCTCGTTGATGAGGTCCTTGATCTTGGCGCCCGAGTAGTAGGGCGTCTTGACCGCCAGGTTCTGGACGTGCTCGTCGTTGAGATCGTGCTCGACCTTGTCGAGGTATCCCTGAATGGTCGCCACCCGGCCCTCACGGGACGGGTACCCGACGCGGTAGATCCGGTCGATGCGGCCTGGCCGCAGCAACGCTGCGTCCAGCGACTCGGGCATGTTCGACGCCATCATGATGAAGATGCGGTACTTGGGCGGGAGCTTCGGCTTCATGCCCAGCATCTTGCGGAGCCGGTTGCTCAGCCCGCGCGGCTTGGTCAGACCGGAGATCTCGGTCAGCAGGGCCTGCAGCGTTCCCATGCCGCCGCCGCCTCCACCGCCGGCGCCCATGATGATCTTGCGGGTCTTGGACTTGCCGGCCTCTGGATCGGGTGCCGCCGCCCGGATCTGCTCGTCGATGATGAGACGCTTGCTGTGGTCCGACAGGTACGAGAAGCCGTTGCACGCTGCCGTCACCGGCATCTCGGTCATCGGCTGACCCACGCCGGAGCCGGCCAGCTGACCGCGGCTGCCCAACGAGTCCGCCTCGTCGAAGAACACCACCACGCCCCCGTGGCGCAGCGACATCTTGCGCAGCTTTCGGAACAGGCCTTTGACCTTGAGGATGCCGACACCGAAGAACATGTTGATGAAGGCGCCCGGGTCGACGAAGACGAACGGCACGCCCACCTCGCCGGCGGTCGCCTCGGCGATCAGTGTCTTGCCGGTGCCCGGGGGTCCCCAGAGCAGGATGCCGCCCGGGATGTAGCCGCCCTTGGCCTCGATCTCGTCCGGCTTCTCGAGGAAGCCGACGTTCTCCCGGACCAGCTCGACCACGTGGTCCTGGCCCCAGACGTCCGAGTAGCGGGTCTTGATCTCCTCCGGCATGACCGTGTCCACGCCGCCGCGAGACAGGAACCAGAAGAGGAGGGCGAACTGGCTGATCAGCAGCAGCGGGTACATCAAGAAGATGAAGTACTGCTCCAGGTTGCGGGCGGCGATGCGCGGCAGCTGGATGAGCGCCTCGACCGGGTTGCCGACCGAGTCCGTGAAGAAGTCCACGATCGCCCCGATGATCAGCAGGTACATGGCGATCCGGACGTACCGGCCGAGCCGGAAGCGCGTCCACGGCTTCAGTCGCTTCTGCGCCTGCCGCTCGACGCCACCGAACACGCCGTGGGACCAGAAGCCGTTGTACCGGGCCCACCGTTCGGCGATGAAGTAGTGGACCTGTCGCAGCAGCTCGATCGGGAAGGCGATCATCAAGAGTCGACCGAAGTTCTCGTTCCACAGGTCGCCGAGCGCCTGGGTGAACGTCGTGAACGGCGCGTTGACCTTGGAGCTGAGGTTGATCCCCAGCAGCACCAGGATCAGGACCAGGAACTTCATGCGGTCCCACGTCTGGGACCGGCGGCGGACGTCGGCCTCTATCGTCTTGTGTTCACGAGCCATGAATCGACCGCCTTGAAGATGTCGTCGGCTTGTTCGTTGAAGCAGGCCAGGGAGCACCCGGCCGCCATGCTGTACATCTCGGTTGCCTCGGGGTTGGTCACGGCCAGGATGTAGATCGCCCCGGCCAGCTGGCCGTCGTCGCCGGTCAACCCGACCAGCCGACGAATCCCGTCGTACTCACGGCCGAAGGAGAAGTCCTCCGACTCGATCGCCTGGACGCCCTGGGCGGTGGCGAGGTCGTAGGCGGAGAGCGCCAGCGTGTTGCGGGACAGGAGATCCTTGTCCTGGGCGTTGATCGAGCGGATGACGTGGGCGCCGATCGGGTAGGGCGACTCGGTCACGTTGAGGGTGATGTTCTGCAGATCGCGCCCGGCCGCACCGTCGAAGGCGACGAACGAGATGGCGGGATAGCCGCCGCCCAGGCTGGGGATGAAGGGGATCTCGCCGAGCTGGGTCAGTTCGTCGGCGACGTAGACGTTCCAGTCGTTGGGGAGCTCGAACAGGGTGCGGTCGTTGACGTCCCGATAGGTGGTGGTGTCCGAGGTGCCGGCGCCACAGGCCGCGAGCAGCAGTCCGCCGGCGAGCACCGCGACCACGTTTCGGACCGTCTTCCTCATTCGCGCACCTCTTCTCACCGTCTCTTCTTCGTGATCGATGTCAACGGCGCGGGCCTCTTCCCCCTATGTGGGGGCCTCACCGACCATGTTAAGTGCCGCCCTCGCTATACGGAGCGTGATCGTCCGGCGGTTGCGACTTTCGCCATGCCACCGGCGAGAGGGCCCCTCATGAGCTGTATCGGCCGTTCAGCGGCGGCCTCGACCGAATCCGAGGTTCTCGAGGAAGGACCCGAGCTTCCCGGGGAGCCGGTCGTACACGCCGGACTCTCGCGGGTGGGTGATCGCCCCGAGCGCCCGGCGAATGCCCCGAGAGATCCGGCCTGCCCACGATCGCACTGCCAGCGTGGCCCCGGCGCCGAAGAGCAGCGCCGTCCACACGGCCGCCAGCGCGCCGGACGCCAGATTCCCGGGACCGGCGGCGATGGCGATGCCGGCGAGGACCGCCAGGCTGATCGCCCCGGCGACCAGCCCCTTGGCCGTGGCCCGTAGCAGCCCCTTCCCGGCCTCGATCGAGACCAGGTGCTCGTCGGGGCCGAGCGACGTGATCTCGTGGGTGACGGTGCCGGCCGAGCGCAGGGCTCGGCTGGAGTTGGTCATGCCCAGACCCATCCGGATCGCCGTCAAGGGCGTCGTGTCCTTCTCCCACTCACCCCGGTTGGGCCCGGTCTGCACGGCGCGCAGGCCCTCGTGGGTGTTGAACCAGGTGACCAGCGCCTGCTGCACGGCGTCGCGATTGCCGCGCACCAGCGTGGCGCCGTCCAACTCGTCGATGCGCATCAATCGGTCGAACCAGGTGTCGTCGCCATCGGTGGCGGCCGCGATCTGCTGCTCGGCGAGCGCCCGGGTGAGGTGCTTCATCGGGATCCCGAGCTCGCGGGCGACGATCTCCAGCGTGGCGCGATCGAGAGAGCCGTGCTCTGCGCCGTGCGTCTCTTCGTCGGTCAGCTCCAGGGCTCGGCGGATGACGCTCTCGGCCTCGCCGGCAGACAGGCGATCGAGCCGTGCCGCCAGCGCATCGTCTGGGCGCGGCGAAGGCGGATGCCGGCCCGCCTGCTCCTCGTTGCGATCCATCGTCTTCCTCTCACCTCACCCGCAGACCCCGCCGCCCACCCGAACCTCACCCGCAGACCCCACCGCCCACCCGAACCTCTCACCCGCAGACCCCACCGCCCACCCGAACCTCTCACCTGCAGACCCCACCGCCCACCTGAAACGGTAGTCGTGGCCCGGCGAGCCGGAATGGGCGTGTGTTCGGGGCGTTCCTAGGCTGCCCGGCATGAGGTTCCGACGGCTCTCGACGACGGCGGCCGCGGTGGTGCTGGCGCTGACGATCCCGGCGCCGGCCATGGCGCACGGCATCGGCGGGCGGGCCGACCTCCCGCTCGACCTCTCCTTCTTCCTGGTCGGCGGGGGCGTCGTCATCGTCGCATCGTTCCTCGCTCTGGCGGTGCTCTGGCCACGGCCGCGGCTGCAGGACGGCATCGATGGGCGGGTGATCGACGCTCCATGGCTGCGATCGGCGGCCGTTGCGCTGAGGGTGCTCGGGATGGCGGCCTTCGCCCTGGTGCTCGTTGCCGGCCTGGCCGGGCGCGATGCCGGGGCCCGCAACATCGTCCCGGTCATCGTGTGGGTGCTCTTCTGGTTGGTCGTGCCCTTCGCCTCAGCGGTCGTGGGCAACCTGTGGGCGGCGGCCAGCCCATGGCGCACCATGGCCGGCTGGTTCCGCTTCGGTGATGAGGAGCCGGGTGCCGTCGGCAGGGTCGGGCTCTACCCGGCGGCCCTGGCCTTCCTGGCATTCGTCTGGCTGGAGCTGATCTCGCCCGACAGCGGGTCACCGCGGGCGCTGGCCGTCGCCGCCATCGCCTACACGCTCTACGTGTTCGCCTTCGCGTCGTGGGTGGGGCCTGACACGGGATTGCGGGTGGCCGAGTTCTTCGGCACCTACACCCGACTCGTGAGCTCGGTCGCGCCGTTCGGGCGTGATGCCGAAGGGCGGTTGATCTGGCGTGGTTGGTTGCGGGCGTTGCCCGCGCTGGCGCACGTGCGCGGCACGACCGTCTTCGTGCTGCTCATGATCGGGACGGTGACGTTCGACGGGCTCTCGGGCACGCCCTGGTGGAACGACACGGTGGGCACGCTGGGACTCGATGCCTCGGAGCTGTGGGTGGCGACGCTCGGACTGTTGGTGACCAACGCCGTCATCGGTGCTGCGTATCTCGGCGCCTGCGCCGTGGCGGCTCGGCTCGGGAACGCCGCCTCGTCGGCGGTGGGGGTGGCGCGCCGCTTTGCCCACACGCTGGTGCCGATCGCATTGGCCTACGCGGTGGCGCACTACTTCTCGCTCGTGATCTTCGAGGGTCAGTTGCTCTGGATTCGCGCCAGCGACCCGCTCGGGCTCGGCTGGGACCTCTTCGGCACCGCCGATTGGACCGTCCAGTTCTGGCTCTCGCCGGCCGCCGTCTGGTACGTCCAGGTCGCCGCCATCGTCCTCGGACACGTTGCCGGCGTCGTCCTCGCCCACGACCGGGCGCTCGCCGACTTCGAAGCGACGGTTGCAGTTCGCTCGCAGTACGCGATGCTGGCGCTCATGGTGCTGCTCACGGGGCTCGGTCTGACGATCCTGGCGGTCGGCTGATGGGCTGGCTGGCCCATCAGGGAGGCTGGGACGAGGTCCTGATGTTCGCCGTCCCGGCCGCACTGGCGATCTTCGGGCTGCGCTGGGCGGAACGCCGCGCCCGCCAGCGAGCCGAAGACGAGCAGGAGAAGACACGAGACCCGTGATGGCGGGACTGGTGACCACCACCACGACCACTATGATCCCGCTCGATGTCAGACCCTCGTATCGAATCGATCGCCGAGTCGCTCGGCGGTACACCGCCAGAGATCGTCGAACGATCGGCGGCGGCACGGGCGGCGGCGCAGGGCATCTCTCTCGACGACGTGCTGGCCTCGTGGTCGGGGGGAGCCGCACTGGCCCCCGCCGCCGCGCCTGAGGCGTCGGCACCCGCTGCCGAGTCAGATCCAGAGCCTGCCGAGACGCCTGCTGCGGCGCCGGCCGCCGAAACTGCAGCGCCCGCGCCGGCAGCGGCGGCCGTGGCGGTCGTCGAGGCGCCGGTCATCGAAGTCGAAGAGGTGGAGATCGTCGAACCGGCTCCGCTCGGAGATCGCATGAAGGTCGGTGCGCGGATGGGGGCGCTGCTCGGCGGCGTCATGGGCATCCTGGCGCTCGTCGTCACCGTACCGCTGATGCTGTCGCGGCTGTCCCTCCCATCCGGCGAGAGCACGCCGGCCGTCGAGGTGACCCCGCTGGCGGCGCTGCTCACGATCGCAGTGCTTTCAGCCGCCTTCGGAGCGATCATCACGACGACGTGCCGCGGCATCTCCCGCTACGTGTCGCCGGCCTATGCGACCCAGGGGACCCCGCGGGCGTCCGCGATGCTGGGTGCCTTCAACGGCCTGCTGCTCGGTTTCGTGGCCGGGGGCATCCTCGTCGCCATGGCCGAAGCCACACTGAGCGAGACGAAGTTGCTGCCCGTGCGGTCGCTCGTGTTCACGGTACTCATCGGCGGGGTGGTGCTCGGTGCCGTCACCGGCGCTCTCGCCCAGGCGATGGGCCAGCCCGCCACGCTCCAGGGCGAAGACGCGGAAGCGGCCGACACGGTGAAGCGCCGGCTGCTCGACTCGATGGCCATTCCGTTGATCTCGTCGGCGATCATCGGCGTCATCGTGGTCTCACTCGGCATGTTGTTCGTCCAGTTCCCGACCTACGCTCCGGTGCTGGCGATCCTGGTGGCGATCGGCATCATTGCGTTCGCTTCGTTGATGGCTTCCCGCCCCAACTTGCGCATCACCAGGGGTGAGGTCCTCGCCGCCGCAGCCGGCCTCGGTGTGATCCTGCTCATGATCGCCCTCATCGCCAGCCAGGTGGGCGGCGGACACCACGAGGAAGAGCACTCTTTGGGAGTAACGAGTACTCAGTACTGAGTACTGAGTACGAGTGCTCCATCCCTCTACTCAGCGTGCGGGCCTGCCGATAACCCTCTCGAGTGGCTCGGAGAGTGACAACCGCGGCTGAAGACTCGGCACCAGGGGCCAAGGCCGGGATCTACACCAACATCGCAGCGCCCTTCCATCAGGGGCGGGCGGTGAGCGCCGCGCTCGGAGGCACCCTTTCGGTGATCGTGGCCATGCTGCACGCACCGTACGTCGGCGCCGTGATCGCCCCCGTGGTGGTGTTCGTCGCCTGGGACTCCTTCCGCCAGATCGATCGCCCTCGAGCCTCGCCGGTGGGTTTCCTGCTCACCGACTGGATCCTGCTCATCGTGGCGCTCATGCTCCTGCGTCCGCCGTTGGTGGTGGTCGTGGGTCCCATCGCGGTGATGATCACCGCGGGGATGCTGCTGCTGCCGTGGCACCGCACGCTGGCGGTGCTCGGCCTCGGCGGGCTGGCGCTCATCGCCTCGTCGCTGGTTCCGAGCCCGGTGGCCCTCGACCTCCCGGCCGAGACGGTGT
>JBPEXB010000439.1:0-2270 GCA_052032125.1 Acidimicrobiia bacterium | reverse complement strand
GACCTGATTGAAGGCGCCGAACGACCAGCCGATCGTCATACCGGTCTGGAGGCCCGTGTAGGGCGGGATCATCCGGAAGTGGTCGGCCATGGCCTCGTCGGGACCGCCGACGTCCATGCGGAACGAGTGGACCCACGGCTCGATCGCATCGACCACCACGCCGAAGTCCCCTGTCTCGATCGGATCGTCCGCATCGAAGAAACCTGCCCGCACGGCGGCGTCACGGTCCAGCCAGTACCACACGACGTCCCGGCCGTTCTCCACGTAGTGCTCGCCGGCCTGGCCCTCGAGGGCAGCGGCGATGGCATCCGAGCGAATCGGTGAGTGCAGCCGGCAGAGATCGATCGCCGCGGCGACGAGCGGATCGTCGCCGGGGACCGGCTCCGACACCCATCCCGGGGGATAGCCGGGGTAACCGAAATCGCGCCACGGTTCGAGATAGATCTGTCCCTGGGGCACTCCGCGCTCATCGATCCACACCCCCAGGTTGGCGAGTCCGTCCGTCGGGTTGACATCGATGCCCAGCCACTCCGGGTGTTCCACGCTCGCCCACCACTCCTCCACCGGGGTGGAGGCCCAGAAGGCGTCGAAGGCTGCCTGGTCGTAGCGTGTGACGCTGTGCTCGCCGGCCACCCGGCGAACCACGAAGGGCGAGTCGATCTCGGCCGCGGTCGCCAACGGAGATGCCCGATCGAAGTGCCCGCCGATCTCGCAGCGCAGGTCGTCACCCACGACGACTCCCCCAACGCTGAACGCCTCCGCGAACCAGAACGTCTCGTCGGTCCGGCCCGCCATGACCTCGGGGCTCTCGCTGATCGCCTGACCGAAAGAGAAGTGGTACGAGTCCAGCGAAGGGGCCCGGGCCACCTGCACATCGGGCAGCGTGCCATCCAGGCCCGACCGGACGAGTGCCTCGACCTCGAACGCCAGGTCGGTGACCGCGGACTGCTGGACGCCGGGATCCTCGAATGCGTCGGACAGCGGCCTCGCCGAGATCGAAACGGTCGCCCGATCCACTGCGAAGACGATCTCCGTCACCTGCTCGGGCTCCCGGCACCCCCGCCCGCACGATTGGAACACGTAGGTCACAGCCCGCACCGGAGCCAGCTCCGGGACGTCGAACTCGGCCGGCGGAGGAGGGTCTCCGCCGTCGGGGAGCGGTGCCGACGGATCCCGTGCATCCTCGAGGTACGAGTCGAGCGCCGCCGCTGCACCCTCCGGGTCCTCGAACAGGTCCACGCCGATGACGTATTCGCGCAGCGAGTCGAATGCCACGCCCAACGCACCACCCTCGTCCTGGCGCAGGCTGTCGAGCCTCGCCGTCGGGTCAACCGATCGGACGATCGCATAGGCAAGGTCGCCATCGGTGTCGCGCGGCAGGGCGAGGATGGTCATCTCCACCGGGATCGTGGGCGGGGTCGACTCCGTGACGGGCGGAGCGACGGGGGCCGTCGACGGCGGCGAAGTCGGGGCCGTGGTCGACGGCGCAGTGGTGACGGTGGTTTCGTCGGTGGCCGGACCGTCGGGGTTCGAGCCCGAAGTGAGCACGGCCACGAGACCCACCAAGAGCACCACCAGAGCGGCAGCCGCCGCCACCAATGCACCTCGACGCCGCGATCGGGCAGGGGGAGCCGGCTCGGTGCGGTGGCGATCGATGATCGCCTCGAGCGGCGGGGCCGTCTCGGCACCGAGGTCGTCCGTCACCGGATCGATGGAGGCCACCCGCTCCAGCAGCAGCTCGTGATTCGTCATGCAAGCCTCCTGTCCTGGCCGATCAGTCGAGTGCTGCGATCGCGATCCTCTACCCCTAGCTCACGGGCCAGCCGGTCCAGGGCGCGGGACAGCCGCTTGGTGGCCGTGTTGGAGGAGCATCCCAGCGCCAGACCCAGGTCGTCGCGGGTCAGCTCTTCCCATGCAGCAAGTCGGATCACCTCACGGTCTTGATCGCTCAGCCGTGCCAGGGCCTCACCGAGCGCCGCCTCCTCGGCTCGTCGCACCACTGTTGTCTCCGGACCCCCCTCCGGGCGCACTTCGGCTCCGGCCACTTTGCGCCGCAAGCGAGAAAACCGCCCGTTCGCTCGACGATCGTTGGCCAGCACCCGGCGAGCCACCCCGTAGAGCCACGGCAGCGGCCGATCCTCGGGCACGTCGGCACGCCGCCGCCAAGCCACGGCGAAGGTGTCGGCAGCCGCATCAGGAGCATGGGCCTGCCCGGCCCGCCGGGCGCAGTACCGCAGCACGTCGTCGTAGTGAGCGACGTAGATGCTCTC
>JBPEXB010000438.1:0-4308 GCA_052032125.1 Acidimicrobiia bacterium | reverse complement strand
ATGCGGAGGGCTGGGACGTTCGCTGGGATGGTGCTGATCGCCGGGCTGCTCGCCGTCCCGGCGATGGGCGGGGTGCCCGACATCCCCCAAGAGGACCCGCGGTCGCTCGCGTGGGACAGCGGAGGCGACATCGCGGTGGCGTGGGACGGCGAGGTCGCCTACCTCGTCGAGCACGGCCCGAACTGCAGCGACACGGGCACCAACAGCAATCAGGTCTGTGCATGGGGACCCGTCACGCTCGACGTGATGACCGACGAGTCTCCGCTGCGGTCCTCACCGGATGCGCCACTGATCGGAGCGCTCGATATCGCCGACGTGCCGGGCGGCAGGCTGGTCGCGTCGTTCCGCGACGGCACGGTGGAGGCAGCCGTCGTCTCCGACACGGTTGCCGTCGTCGTCCACCTGCCGGTCGGCAGTGGGGCCCCGACTGGCTACTCGAACGCCGCGCCGTGCGTCGGGTCCTCGGTGTTCGACCTGGCCGACGACCTGCTCTGGTTCGACTGCGGGCCGGTGGCCCTCCGCTACACCAACGGTGGGCTCACGCTCTACGCCGACGACTTCGAAGCGGTGGTGGCGCAGCCGGGCGGCGGTGTCGTGGGATTGATCGGCGGAGCCGAGCCCACCGTCGGGCTCTTCGACCTCGTGTCCGGGGACATCTTCAAGCCCCCGGAACTGCCCGCTGGATCGACGGTGCTCGGCGGGGCCGCCGATGCCATCCGCGGAGTGGCGGTGTATCTGCAGACGCCCTGCGTCGCGCCGTGCGAGCAGATTCCTCAGGAACCGGCCGACGTCTTCGTCGACCCGATCGACCTCTTCGACTTCTGGGTCGCCTGGGTCGGCTGGGACGGCACGATCGAGGACGGGTTCGGTGTGGTGCCGGTGGGAACCGGCCCGTCGAGCGATCCGCTGTCGTCGGATCGTGGCACGGTGTCCACCGATGGCGAGGTGGTGGCAATCTCCCATCCCGTGCGGATCATCGACGCCCTCGCCCCTGATGCCGCCGCCTCGGTCTGGCGCCTGGTCGATGCCGATGGCTCGTTGCGAGATCCCTTCGATGCCTACGGCAACGCCACGGTCGACCTCGACCCGGCGTGGAGCGGCCTCGTGCACCTCGGGTTCATCGACGGGTTGGCCGAGCTGACGTTCTGGCATCTCTCCGACCAGGGTCGGTTCTTCGACGACGCCGGCCAATTCGAGGCCGACATCGAGGCGCTGGCCGATTCCGGCGTCACCCTGGGATGCAATGCCGGCGGCACGCTCTTCTGTCCGGAGGATCCCGTCACCCGCGGACAGATGGCGTCGTTCATCGCCCGCTGGCGGGGTCTGCCGCTCGATGCCGCCGACCGGTTCAGCGACGACGACGGGTCCACGCACGAGGCGGCCATCAACGCGGTGGCGCAAGCGGGGATCACCCTCGGGTGCGACGCCGCCGATCCGACGCTGTTCTGCCCCGACCAGCTGGTGACGAGAGGCCAGATGGCGTCGTTCCTCGCCCGGGCCTTGGCGCTGGCCGACGACTTCAGCGACCGCTTCACCGACGACGACGGCTCGACGCACGAACGCGCCATCGACGCCATCGCCACGGCGGGCATCACCCTCGGCTGTGACGCCGGCCAACCGGAGCTGTTCTGTCCCGAGGACCCCGTGCTCCGCCAGCAGATGGCCGCCTTCCTGGTGCGAGCGGGCTTGTAAGGTCGCTCGCTCCCGGTCTTCAGTCTTCAGTCTCCAGTCTCCACGTTGCATGGACCGTGCCGCGATCAGCATGGCGACGGCTGGTCGGACCTCCGAAGCTGATGGCAAGGTGGTGTCTGGAGTCTGGTGACCAGGCACGTCGAACGAGCGGCGTCCCCTTCCGAAGCGTCTCCGCTACCGTTGCTGAGCGCGTGGAGCAGCGTTGCTGCTCTCGGTCAGCAGGAGAAGCGGCACGTCCTGATGGATGAGTCGCTGCCGAAGGAGCAACCGCCCCGGAATCTCTCAGGCACCCGGACCGCTGGCACGGAGCGCATCTGGAGAGCAGCCTGCAGGGCTCACCGAAGGGAACAAGCCGGGCAACCGGCCAACATCTCAGGTTTCCGGACAGATGGGGCAGCGAAGACCCGCGCGTGCTGGAGGCTGCCCATGAGCTCTGATCATCCTTCCGAACTGGATCAACGCGGCCGATTCGCCGACCGCCACATCGGTCCCGACGACGCCGAACGTCGGGTGATGCTCGAGGCGCTCGGCTACGACACGCTGGACGATCTCATCGACGCGGCCGTGCCCGAACAAATCCGCGACGAGACTCTGGACCTCCCGCCCGCCCTCAGCGAGTTCCAGATGATCAACCGGATGCGGGAGATCGCCGCCAAGAACACCGTGCTGACCTCGATGATCGGCACCGGGTATTACCGCACCATCACCCCGCCGGTCGTGCTCCGCAAGATCCTCGAGAACCCGGCCTGGTACACCGCCTACACGCCCTATCAGCCCGAGATCTCCCAGGGCCGGCTGGAGATGCTGATCAACTTCCAGACCATGGTCAGCGATCTGACCGGCATGGCGCTCAGCAATGCGTCGCTCCTCGACGAGGCGACCGCCGCTGCCGAGGGCATGGCGCTGGCCCGCCGCTCGTCGAAAGCGCAGTCCGAGACCTTCTTCGTCGACGTCGACACGCATCCCCAGACCATCGCGGTGCTCGAGACGCGGGCCGAGCCACTGGGGATCAAGCTGCAGATCGGGGATCCGGAGACCGAGATGCTCGGCGAGGTGTTCGGGCTGCTGCGCTCCTATCCGGGCAGCTCGGGGCGGTTGTCGGACGACGCGGCGCTCTTCGAGAAGGTCCACGACATGGGCGGGATCGTCGTGGTGGCCACCGACCTGATGGCGCTGACGCTGGTGCGGCCGCCGGGAGAGATCGGCGCCGACATCGTGGTCGGCTCCAGCCAGCGCTTCGGCGTGCCCATGGGTTACGGCGGCCCGCATGCGGCGTTCATGGCGGTGACCGACAAGCTCCAGCGGTCGCTCCCGGGACGGCTGGTCGGTGTGTCCAAGGACGCCGCCGGCCGCCAGGCGTATCGCCTCACCCTCCAGACCCGCGAGCAGCACATTCGCCGCGAGCGGGCTACCTCGAACATCTGCACCGCCCAGGTCTTGCTCGCCATCATTGCCGCCGGCTACGGGATCTATCACGGACCCGGCGGCCTGACCCGGATCGCCCGGCGGATCCACCGCCAGGCCTCCGTGATGGCCGAGGGGTTGCGACGAGCCGGCTACGCGGTCAACGACGAGTTCTTCGACACGCTGACGATCGAGGCGCCCGGCCGCGGCCCCGAGCTGGTCGCCGGCGCCCTCGCGGCCGGGATCAACATCCGCCCCGTCGACGACGATCGGGTGGGGATCAGCTTCGACCAGCTGTCCGACCGGGCCGTGCTCGCCGCCCTCTTCGAGGTCTTCGGCATCGAGCACACCGTCGACGAGTTGGAGGCGGACGCACCGTCCGGCATCCCTGACCACCTCGCCCGGACCTCCGAGTTCATGACGCATCCGGTCTTCCACCAGCACCGGTCGGAAACGGAGATGCTCCGCTATCTGCGTCGCATGTCCGGTGAGGACATCGGGCTCGATCGCTCGATGATCCCGCTCGGCTCCTGCACGATGAAGCTCAACGCCACCACCGAGATGACGCCGATCACGTGGCGTGAGTTCGCTCACCTGCATCCGTTCGCCCCGCGCGACCAGGCGGCGGGCTACACGGAGCTGTTCGAAGAGCTCGAGGCGTGGCTGGCCGAGATCACTGGCTACGACGCCGTGTCGCTGCAACCCAACGCCGGGTCGCAGGGTGAGTACGCCGGGCTCCTGGCCATCCGCAGCTACCACGCCTCGAGGGGGGACTCGCACCGCGACGTGTGCCTCATCCCCGCCAGCGCCCACGGCACCAACCCCGCCTCGGCGGCCATGGCCGGCATGAGGGTGGTCGTCGTCACAACCGACGACGAGGGCGAGATCGACCTCGACGACCTGCGCGCCAAGGCCGAGGAGCACTCGGAGAACCTCGGGGCGATCATGGTCACCTACCCGTCGACCCACGGCGTGTTCGAGGAGTCGATCGGTGAGGTGTGCGACATCGTCCACGAGCACGGTGGCCAGGTCTATCTGGACGGCGCCAACCTCAACGCCATGGTCGGCCTGGCCCGGCCCGGCAAGTTCGGGGCCGACGTGAGCCACGTCAACCTGCACAAGACGTTCGCCATCCCGCACGGCGGCGGCGGGCCGGGCATGGGCCCGATCGGCGTGGGTGCCCACCTGGCCCCGTTCCTGCCCAACCATCCG
>JBPEXB010000437.1:0-1750 GCA_052032125.1 Acidimicrobiia bacterium | reverse complement strand
CCCAGCGAGCGGTAGGCGATCACGAAGTACACCAGCACCAGCGCCATGCCCCCGGTGATGCCGAGCACCACACCGCGCAGCGTTCCTCTGGCGTCGAACCAGGCCCCGGCCACACTGCTGCCGACCGAGCCGCCCACGGCCGCACCGATGAGCCCGAGCGCCACTGCCCGCACCGCCACCGAAGCGGGGAACCAGGCAGAGGCGATCGCTCCCGCCAGCCCCCACATCGGGTAGTAGTACGTCACGAACAGCGCCGCCGTCACGGCCAAGGCCAGATAGGTCCAGCTCAGCGACAGGTAGATGAACGTCGCCACGAAGGCGGCGGTGCCGACGATCAACGCCAGCATGGGTGAGGTTCGCTCCCCGAGCCGGCCGAACACGACCGACCAGACCATCCCGGCGCCTCCGACCAGCCACCAGAGCAGCGCCGCTTCGCCGGCCGAAGCCCCCAACTCGTCGACGGCCACGGCGCTGAGGAACGCCACGAAGGGAAACCCGAACAACCCGCCGGCCAGCCCGGCCAGCGCCACCACCCTCCCGGCCGTCGAGCGAGCCGCCTCGCCGAAGCCGGCCGGCCCGCCGGCGGGACGCTGAGGTCGGTCGATGGCGCTCGGGATGACGACGAGGCCGGCCACGATGGGCAGCAGCGTGATGGCGGCAGCCGCCACCATGGCGGGGCGCCAACCGAGATCGCCGCCGGCCAGCTGGACCAGCGCCCCGTTCACGATCAGCCCCAACCCGACCCCGGCGCCGCAGGCGCTCATCACCATGGTTCTGTTGACCGCCGGGACCGTCTCGGTGATCACGTGGATCGTTGCGGGCCAGGAGAGGCCGGCGTTCACGCCGAGGATGATCACGGCCAGCCCGATCTCGAGACCGGACGACGCCCGGGCGCCGACCAGAAGGCCTACGGCCGGCATCACGAACGTGGCGACCACCAGGGCCTTGTTCGGGACTCGTTCCAGCACGCCGCCGGCCGACAGCGCCCCGATCGAGTAGAAGGCGATGCCAGAGGCCACCGCCAGTCCCAGCTGGGCGTAACCGGCATCGAGCGAGTCGGCGATCTCCGGCAGCAGCGCCGGGACCAGTGAGAGTCCGAAGCCGTGGGTGACGAGCAGCCCGAGCCCGAAGGTGGTGATGGCGGCCCGCGGCCCGATCAACTCCGGGCCCGGGCCAGAACTTCGTCGATCGGCGTGCTGGCCATGTCGTCGAACTGCTGGACGTACTCGTATCCGAAGCGCCCCTTGATGCACAGGTGCCCTTCGGTGATGGAGTGGTCCAGCGGCGAGGTGACCTTCACGATGCGGTTGTCCTGCACGTGCAGCTCCAGGTTGCAGCCAACTCCGCAGTACGAGCAGATGGTCGTCGTCACCGACTGGCGATCCTCGTCCCACATGTCCGCCTGCCGCAGCTCGTGCTCGGAGCGGAACATCAGCGCCCCGGTGGGGCACACGCCGATGCAGTTGCCACAGAACACACATGCCGAGTCGGTCAGGCCGACGTTGAACTCGGTGGAGATGCGGGCGTCGAAGCCGCGACCGGCGACGGCGATGGCGAAGGTGTTCTGGGCGTCCTCGCCGCAGGCCTCGACGCACTTGTAACAGAGGATGCAGCGCGAGTAGTCGCGGATGTACAGGTCGTTGTCGATCTTGATCGGCTGGTCCACGGTGGCAGCCACGTCGCCGTTGGCCGGGTGGTGATGACCGGCGTGCCGCTCGTCTCGATCCTCGGTGGGGCCGGCCGGCGGGCC
>JBPEXB010000436.1:0-10025 GCA_052032125.1 Acidimicrobiia bacterium | reverse complement strand
CCGGGCTCCGGACTCCGAACTCCGGCCCTACTCCACCTTGCGGAAGAGGGGCTGGATCTCGCCGAGTCGGGTGCCCGGCTGCACGGGCGTGCGCGCCCAGCCGTCGTCGCCGACGGCGCCCGCCTGTCCGAGCAGGGCGTGAATCCGGTCGCTCGTGACCGGCAGGTAGGGAGCGAACGCGACCTTCAACCCGTTGATGGCGTCGATGGCCGTTGCCAGGGTCGTGGCCGTGCGCGTCAGGTCCGTCTTCGCCGTCTTCCAGGGCTCGGTGGCGTTGAGGTAGGCGTTGACGTCCTGGGCGGCGTCCATCGCCGCGCGCAGCCCGGCGCGCAGCTCGACCGCCTCGATCCGTCTCGCCACGTCGACCAGCGCCTGATCGATTCCCTCCAGCAGCGCCCGATCGGCGTCGTCCTTCGTGCCGGGCTCGGGGACGACTCCGTCGAAGTTGCGGTCGGTGATCGTCAGCACCCGGTTGACGAGGTTGCCCCAGGTCGCCACCAGCTCCTCGTTGATGCGCCGTGCGATCTCCTCCTCGGAGATCTCAGTGTCGTTCTGCTCGGGCAGGCTCGAGGCGAGCGCGTACCGCAGCGGGTCCGGCTCGTAGATCTCCAGGGCCTCGCCGATCGTCAGGCCGATGCCGCGACTGGCCGACGCCTTTCCGCCCTTGAACGTGACGTATTGGTTGGCCGGCACGTTGGTCGGCAGCTCGAGGCCGCCGTAGCCGAGCAGCATGGCCGGCCAGATGATCGTGTGGAACGGGACGTTGTCCTTCCCGATGAAGTAGTAGTGCTCGGCGTCGGGGTTCTCCCACCAGTCCTTCCAGGCGTCGGGTGTGCCCTGGATCGTCGCCCACTCCTTGGCGGCCGACAGGTAGCCGATGACGGCGTCGAACCAGACGTAGATCTTCTTGCCCTCGCCGAGGCCCTCGACCGGGATGTCGACGCCCCAGTCGATGTCGCGGGTGATGGCCCGATCGTGCAGACCCTCTTCGATCCACCCGAGCGAGAAGTTCAGGACGTGCTTGCGCCAACCCTCCCGGCTCCGCAGCCACTTCTCGAGCTGATCGGAGAAGTCGCTGAGACGTAAATAGAAGTGCTCGGTCTCCCGTAGCTCCGGCGTGGCGCCGGACAGCTTCGAGCGCGGCTCGATCAGGTCGGTCGGGTCGAGGGTCCGGCCGCAATTGTCACACTGATCGCCACGTGCCCCGGTGTATCCGCAGTGAGGGCAGGTGCCCTCGACGTACCGGTCCGGGAGGAAACGGCCCGCCTCCGGGTCGAAGAACTGCTCGGACGTCCTTCGGTCGATGTGCCCGTGCTCGTGGAGCGTCCGGAACACGTCCTGGGTCACCTCGTGGTGGTTCGGCGTGCCGGTCGAGGTGTAGAGCTCCCACTGGATCGCCAGCGCATCCCAGGCCTCCACGAACTCGGCGTGGTACCGATCGACGATGACCTGGGGATCGACCCCTTCCTCGTCGGCCCGGACCGTGATCGGCGTGCCGTGCACGTCGCTCCCCGAGACCATCAACACCCGATTGCCCGAGAGCCGGTGGAAGCGAGCGAAGATGTCCGCGGGCAGGTAGGCCCCGGCCAGATGGCCCAGGTGTCGGGAGCCTGACGCGTACGGCCAGGCAACGGCGACGAGGATCGTACGGTTCATGACCGGGCAGCGTACCGGACGGCCCGACCCGAGCTGCCGGCATTACCGACGCGTGAGCGGGGGATGGCGACCCGGCGAGCGCTCACTACCCTGGCCTCATGGAAGCCGTCCTGGCGCTCATCACCGCGGTGGCCGCCACGGCCTTCACCGTCGACCTCGTCCGGTCCTACCGGTCCAGACCACGCCCCCACACGGCCGCCTACGCCATCGGTGTCGGATGCTTCGCACTGGCCACCTGGGCGCTCTTCGTGGGCGCCGCCACCGGATGGACCTCGGCCTCCTACCGGACCTTCTTCCTGTTCGGGGCCATCGTCAACATCCCGATCCTGGCACTCGGCTCGATGTTCCTGGTCGTCGGGCGGCGGGCGGGGCACACGATGCTCTTGCTCCTCTTCCCGTTCTTCGCCATCTCGCTTCCCATGACCGTCGCCCAGCCGTTCGACGCGGGACCGCTGCCGACCGGCGGCGTGCCGAGCGGCCGTGACGTGTGGGTCGAGGTGTTCGGTCCCAGGCTGTGGGCGGCCATCGGCGGTGGCATGGGCGCCACCATCCTCATCGTGCTGGCGCTCGTGTCGCTGTTCCGGTTCTGGCGCCGGAACCGGCGGATCGTTGCCGGCAACGCGGCGATCGTGGCGGGGACGCTCGCCGCATCGACCGGCGGAACGTTCTTGGCGCTGGGTGAGGCGGGCGGCTTCGCGGTGTCGCTGTTGCTGGCCGTCACCCTCATCTGGCTCGGGTACCGCATCGCCGCCGGAGCGCGTGCGGCCACCGAGCGCCCGGTCGTGGCGGCTTAGGAGCCCTGCGGCGCTCAGTGCGAACGGTCCGGCAGCCGATACAGATCGTGTGAACGGCTCTGCCGAAGCGATCCTGGCCTCGAGCCTCCCGCGCATGCGGACGCTGGCCGACGTCTCCGTCGAGCTCTCTCCGGCTCTGAGGGAGACGGTCGAACGCGCCTACGCCGTGATGGTGCACGCCGTCTACGAGACCCTCGTGATCCCCGGCGGGCTGTCGGAGGAGCGACGCGACGCCATCCAGCGGCTCGGTCTGGAGATGAGCCGGACACTGTCGTGGGATGTGATCGACGAGCTCGACGGCTGCTTCATGGAGGCGGTGGTGGAGGCTGCCGCCGAGGCGGGTGGCACCGACCTGGGTCGGGTGACGCGAGCGGCCGTCACCGTGTCGAACCACTTCTACGACGGCTTCTTCGCCTTCAACAGCCAGGAGGCGGTCGAACAGGCGTTGCGGCTCGGATCTCTGATCGAGTACTTCCCTTCGCCCTCGTTCATGCTCAACGAATACGGGGCGATCACCTTCGCCAACGCAGCCTTCCGGCGGGTCGTGGACGTCGCCCCGATCGACGGCGCCAAGCTCCAGAATGTCGTGATCACCGAAGAGCCGATTCTCGAGCTGCCGACGGCCCGAGTGGCCGTGCGGGACCGGCACGGTGACCTGAGCCACCACCTCCTGCGGCTGTCGCGCATCGAGACCGGCGACTCCGTCGAGTTCTTCGGGCAGCTGATCGATCGGACCGACGAGGTGCGGCTCGAGCACACGAAGGAACAGATCATCTCGACGATCAGTCACGAGCTGCGCACCCCCCTCACGGCCGTCGTCGGATACGCCGAGCTGCTCGAGGACGCCCTGGGCGAGGGCTCGACCGGGCTCACGCCCTCCGAGGCGGTCGAGATCATCAGGGAGCAAGCCAATCATCTGCTCTCGCTGGTCGGCGACCTGGTGGACTTCGCCCGCCTCGACACCGGGCGCATCCACCTCGACCCGGCGGAGGTCGAGCTGCGCAGCATCGTCGAGGCGGTCCTGCGGCGGGTCCCGCTCGGTGAGAACCACACGGTCAGGCTGCGGGTACCCCACCGGCTCGACGTGTGGGCCGATCGGACGAGGCTCGAGCAGCTGCTGACCAACCTGCTCACCAACGCCATTCGCTACGGGGGCCCGGAGATCGCCGTCGAGGCGTGGCGGAGCGGCCCCGCCACGCTCCGGCTGCGCTTCGCCGACAACGGCGAGGGCATCGCCCCCTCGGAGCGCGATCGGGTCTTCGACACCTTCTATCAGAGCGAGCGGGCGCACATCGGCGTGGGGACCGGGCTCGGCCTGGCCATCTGCCGGGCGATCGTCGTCGCCCACGGCGGCACGATCGAGATCGAGGATCGGCCGGGCGCGTCGTTCCTGATCGAGCTGCCGGCGGCGGCCTGACGCAACGGAGCTCCCCGGATGAACCGAGGAGCTCCAGCGTTGCACATCGAGCCGGCCTGTCAGTCGTGCTGGCGCAGCGCCTCGTGGATCAGGTGGATGGCCTCGCGGAGGTACTTCACGGACTCGTACACCTCGTCGGCCGAGCCCTCCAAGCGCATCCGCCCGCCGTCGAGCGCCCCGCCGGCCGGGCTCGGCCAGTCGGCGGCGTCGAGGCCGACCACCGAATCGGCCACACCTTCTGCTTCGGCGACGGCGGCGGCGGCGTGTCGCATCGAGCGATCGAGCGCCTCCTGGATGTCGGTGGTGTCGATCCCGACCTCGTCCAGCCAATCGATGGCGTTCTGCACCTCGACGCCGGCCTCCTGGATCTGCCCTCCGGCCACCACCAGCGAATCACCGATGAGCACCTCTGCCGTCTTGGGCACGACGACCAGGTAGATCCGGTAGTCGGTGGCGATCAGGGCGGTGAGACGCAGTGCCTCTTCGATGTCGGTGGCTGCCTGGATCTCGTCGCCCAGCGCCGTCAGGCCACGGGCGGCGGTGTCGTAGTCGGCCAGCAGCGCAGCCGCGTGAGCCTGGCTGACGTGCTCTGTCTCGTGGACCCATCGCTCCAACTCGTCGAGCGTTGCGAGGCGGTGCTCGATCGCCCAGGCGGCGTGCTCCTTGATCCCGGCCAGTGCCTCCTGACGGGCGTCCTCCCAGATGTCCTGGGTCTGTTCCTCGGCCGTCTCCTGCGCGAGCGCAGGGGCGGCGATCACACCGGTGGCGATCGCTCCGGCGAGCACGAGGCTGAAGATGCGGCGTTTCATGGCTGTACGTCTCCTTCGGTCTGGTTGAAGCTGTCGGTCAATTGGCCCAGGAGGGCGTCGAGATCGGCCGAGATCTGATCGAGCCGGTCGGTGTCGAGCTCCGGGGGAGCGCTGTCGCCCGGCGCGGACGCCTCAGCCGGCGGCGCCGGCTGCGTCTCGCCGGCGGTCCGGGTGGTCGTGGACGTGGTGGTGGGGGCGGCGTCGTCCTGGTCCGCCGCCGGCACCGACGCGTCCGTCGCGTTCGTCGTGGCCGGCGGCTCGGCCGGTTGGGTGGTGGTGACCGCACGGTCGGCCTCGGCCGCTGCGTCACAGGCCCCGAAGGCCAACAACAGCACGACGCCGGCGGCGAGTACGGTCATCGTCTTTTGCATGTGATGCTCCTCGTCCGGGTATGACTCCAGGGTCGATCAGGGCGATGGGCGGTCGATGAGCCGGCGGTGAGCGGCCGATGAGAAGGCCGAGGGCTCTTGATTCTGCGTATCACGCAGAATATGCTGCGTAACATGCAAGAAAAGGTCCCCAACATCCTCCCGCTCTTGCGATCCGAGACCCAACGGGACCTGCTCGAGGTGCTGTTCTCCCATCAGAACGGTCCCCAGACGCTCTCGGACCTCGCACGGACGATCGGGGTGAGCCAGACGACCGTGATGCGCGAGGTCAACCGGCTGCTCGAGTCCGGCGTGGTGGTCGATCAACGGGTGGGGCGTTCCCGCACCGTGCGCATCGACGAGTCGAGCCCGCTCGCCGGCCCGCTCCGCCAGCTCCTGCGAGCAGGTCGCGAGCCCGAGCCAGGGCACGAACTGCGCGACCGACACGCTCGCTTCGTCGGGCATGGCGCCCGGCACGAGCGGCGCCCGCTTCCTTCGTCCATGAGGCGCCGATGACGCCGACGATGCTCGGCGTGCCGAGGCCGCGAGAAACCTCTCTCGCCGGGCGGAGGAGCGCCTGCCCGCCACGGCTAGGGTCAGCGGCCATGCCGTCCGAAGCCGAGATCCGCGACGTCGTGGCCAGAGTGCTCGCTCAGTTCGTTCCCGACACCGAGGCACCGACGGACCCGACTGCGCCTCCATCCTCCACCGCCGGCGCGGCGACCGTCGTCGCCGTCGGCGCCGATCACGGTGGCTATCCCCTGAAGGAGCGCCTCGGATTCCGGCTGAAGGAGCAGGGCTACGAGGTGATCGACTGCGGGACCGACAGCACCGACTCTGTCGACTACCCGGACTTCGCCCATGCCGTCGCGCAGCGGGTGGCGTCGGGTGAAGCGTCCTGCGGGATCATCGTCGACGGAGCCGGCATCGGCTCGGCCATGGTCGCCAACAAGGTGCCGGGCGTCCGCGCCGCGCTCTGCTACGACATCTCGAGCGCTCGCAACAGCCGAGAGCACAACCATGCGAACGTGCTCACCCTCGGGGCCGGGCTGATCGGCATCTCGCTGGCACAGCAGATCACCGAGGCGTGGCTGTCCACCGAGTGGGGCCCGGGTCGCCACGCCGGGAGGGTGGCGAAGATCAGCGAGATCGAGCGGCAGTACCTCAGGAGCAGCTCGTGAATCATCAGGAACTCGTCGAGGCGGTGACCCGCGAGGTGCTGGCGGCGCTCCAGGTGGGCGATCCGTGCGAGGACTGCCACGGATCCTGCGCCGCGCACACCCCCGATCGGGTGCGACGCGTCGTGGCCAACGGCGCCGATCGAGTGAGCTACCACGGAGAGGGTGGCGAGGTCCCGATGGACCTGGCCAAGTACATCGACCACACGCTGCTCAAGCCCGATGCCACCGCAGAGGACATCGACCAACTGTGCGACGAGGCGAGCCAATACGGGTTCGCCTCGGTGTGCGTGAACCCGGCCTGGGTCAAGCGGGCCAGTCAGCGATTGCGTGGGACGGGCGTCAGGGTGGCGTCCGTGGTGGGTTTCCCCTTCGGCGCCACGCTCCCTGAGATCAAGAGCATGGAGGCTCGCCGAGTGCTGCGCGACGGCGCCCGTGAGATCGACATGGTGATGAACATCGGGGCACTCAAGTCCGGGCAGCACGACGTCGTGCGTGACGACGTCGCCAAGGTGTCGGACGCCTGCCATGAAGTCGGTGCGCTGAACAAGGTGATCATCGAGACCTCGCTGCTGAGCGACGAGGACAAGGTGATGGCCTCCCACCTCGCCAAGGAGGGACGGGCCGACTTCGTCAAGACGTCGACCGGGTTCGCCGGCGGTGGTGCGACCGTCGCGGACGTGCTGCTCATGCGGGAGACGGTCGGCCCCAAGATGGGCATCAAGGCGTCAGGCGGTGTTCGGAACCGCCAGGACGCGCAGGAGATGATCGCCGCCGGCGCCACTCGCATCGGGGCCTCGGCCGGCATCGCCATCGTGACCGGAGGAGAGTCCAGTGAGCAGTATTGAGCTCAGGTCGTTCGTCTTCTTGGACAGCCTCCAGCCACAGTACGCCGCCTTCATCGGCACCACCGCCCAGGGTTTCCTGCCACTCGCCTACGAGGCATCACTCTTCGTCGAGATCTCACCCGGCATCGAGATCAATCGCCTCACCGACGTGGCGCTGAAGTCCAACGAGGTCAAGCCGGGCATGCAGATCGTCGAGCGGGTCTTCGGCCTCCTCGAGATCCACTCGCCCGATCAGGCGGAGGCCCGCGGGGCGGGGGAGGCGATCCTCGAGGCGATGGAACTGAAGGAGACCGATCGCCTCGAGCCGAAGATCCTCTCCAGTCAGATCGTGCGTCGCATCGACGATCACCAGGCGCAGCTGATCAACCGCATGCGCCACGGGCAGATGATCATCCCCGGCCAGACGCTCTACGTCCTCGAGTGCCACCCGGCCGCCTATGCGGCGCTGGCGGCCAACGAGGCGGAGAAAGCCGCGGCCATCAACGTGCTGGAGGTTCGTGCCTTCGGAGCGGTGGGCCGCGTGTACCTGGGCGGCGAGGAGGCGGACATCGACGTGGGCTGGCGGGCGGCGGTGGCCGCCCTCGAGTCCATCGAGGGACGGGCCCAGGACTGACGGCGGGTGGCCCACGCCGCTGCATCGGCGGTGGTGGGGCTGACGGACGAGCGAGGACCGGAAGATGACCCAGAAGATGAGACGGAAACGGAAGGAGACATCCGATGGCTGATGCACTCGGGATGATCGAGGCGCGCAGCTTCCCGGCGATGGTCGAAGCGGCCGACGCCATGGTGAAGGCCGCCAAGGTCGAGCTGGTGTCGTACGAAGAGACCGGCGGCGGCTACGTGACCGCGGTCGTGCGGGGCGACGTGGCGGCCGTCAAGGCCGCCGTGGAGGCCGGTGTGCGGGGCGCAGAGCGGGTCGGCGAAGTCATCGCCAGCCACGTCATCGCCCGGCCGCACGAGTCGATCGACGCAGTGCTGCCGCTCGGTCGGGGCGAGGGCTAGCAGACGGAGGACACCATGCTTCTCGCAAGAGTGGCGGGAACGGTCGTCGCCAGTCGCAAGGAGCCTCGCCTCTCGGGGCTGAAGTTCCTGCTGCTGGAGCAACTCGGCATCGACAACGAGGCCAGCGGTGGGTACGTCGTGGCGGCCGATGCAGTCGGTGCCGGCGTGGGCGAGGTGGTGATGTATGCCACCGGCAGCTCGGCCCGGCAGACCGAATACACCCATGAGCGTCCGTGTGACGCGGTGGTCATGGCGATCGTGGATTCGTGGGAGGTGGGAGGCGATGAGCGCTATCAGAAGTAGCCTCGCCGGGCTCCGGTGAGCCTCTCCGAAGCCGAGATCCAGCAGATCATCGCCCGGGTCCAGGCCCGGCTGGGTGAGGTCGGCTCGGCCGATCGACCGGGAGCGGCCGTCGCCGCCCAGGCGGAGCTGCACGCCGATGTCGAACTCGGCGAGGGCATCTATGCGACCGTCGACGAGGCGGTCGGGGCGGCCCGGCGGGCGCAGGTGACCTATGCCGAGATGGGCTTGCGGGCCCGCCACGACGTCATCGACTCCATCCGCCGGTCGATGCTCGAGCATGCCGAAGCGCTGGCGATGCTGGCTCACACCGAGACCGGCTTGGGCCGCTACGAGGACAAGATCAAGAAGAACCGGCTGGTGGCGACGAAGACGCCCGGACCGGAAGACCTGGAGCCCCAAGCGGTGACCGGCGACGCCGGAATGGCGGTGATCGAGTGGGCGCCGCTCGGGCTGGTGGGGGCGATCACCCCGACCACCAACCCGACGTCCACGATCATCAACAACACGATCTCGATCCTCTCCGGCGGCAACGCGGTGGTCTTCAACGTGCATCCGGGCGCCAAGAAGGTCTCCGCCGAGAACGTGCGCTTGCTCAATCGGGCCATCCAGGCAGGCGGAGGGCCCGCCGACCTGGTCACGGCGACGGCCACGCCGACCATCGACAGCGCCAAGGAGCTGATGCACCACCCGGACGTGCGGGTGTTGCTGGTCACCGGCGGCCCGGCGGTCGTGCGCGAGGCTCTCAAGACCGACAAGCGGGCGGTGGCGGCCGGCCCGGGCAACCCGCCCGCAGTGGTCGACGAGACCGCCGACATCGCCAAGGCGGCCGCCGACATCGTGGCGGGTGCGTCGTTCGACAACAACATCATCTGCACCGACGAGAAGGAAGCCATCGTCGTCGACAGCGTCGGAGACCGGTTGATCCGCGAGATGGGCAACGCCGGCGCCTACGTGCTGAAGCAGCACGAGCTCAAGCGCCTGGAGCGGGTGATCTTCCGGGAGATGGGCCCGCCGAACAAGCCGGGGGTCATCAACCCGGAGTGGATCGGCAAGGACGCCGGCCTGATCCTCTCGCAGATCGGCATCAGCCTCGACCACGACGTGCGCCTCGCCGTCGCCGAGGTGCCCAACGACCACAGTCTCGTGTGGACCGAGCAGATGATGCCGGTCTTCCCGGTGACCCGGGTGTCCACCGTCGAAGCCGCCATCGATCTGGCGGTTCGCGCCGAGCACGGCTTCCGGCACACGGCCGGCATCCATTCCACCAACGTGGACACGATCACCAAGATGGCCAGGGCGATGAACTGCTCCATCTTCGTGGCCAACGGGTCGTTCTTCTCGGGCCTGGGTGAGGGCGGTGAGGGGTACACGTCCTTCTCCATCGCCAGCCCCACCGGCGACGGGCTGACCCGTTCCCGCACCTTCTCCCGCCCGCGCCGGGTCAACGTGGTCGGCGCCCTGCGGATCGTGTGAGGTGGCCGACGGGGGCGGGCTCGGAGCGGCGATCGCTCTGCTCGAGTACGGGTCGATCGCGGCAGGCATCGAGGCGGGGGATGCCATGGTCAAGCGGGCGGCGGTGGACGTCATCCGGGCCGGCACCGTCCAGCCTGGCAAATACCTGGTGCTGATCGGCGGCACGGTCGGCGACCT
>JBPEXB010000435.1:0-1812 GCA_052032125.1 Acidimicrobiia bacterium | reverse complement strand
GCCAACTGCTCGGCGGCGTATTCGAGTCCCGGGCTAGGCCTGTCGAAATAGGCCCACCAGAGAAGCGCGGCGAACAACCCCGAGGCGAGCAGCGCCACCAGGGTGGCGGCCGACAGCCCCTCTCCGAGCTGCAAGGACCTCACCACCGGGATGCCGATCGCGACGATCACCTCGCCCAACGCGACGATCACGATCAGCCCGTGGCGCTCGGCGAAGTGGCCTGAACGCACCGGCCACTCCCCCTCGCCGGCGGCGATCATGGCCCACAGCACGATGGCGGCGGTCCCGAGCCAGAGCAGCAGCCGGGTCGTGCCGTCGAAGAACGATCCGGCGACCAGGACGGCGATGGCGACGAGGTTGGGGGCGATCCAGCTCCAGATCACACCCCGGTAGTCGGGGTTGTCGCCGGCGCCGAGCACCTGCATGGCGAACCCGATGAACATGATGGCGGTGAGCGTGAAGGCGAACACGTGGCCGCCGCCCTCGAGTGCCGTCGAGGTCGACGCCGCCATCGGGATGCTCACCGCGGTGGCGACCAGGAACAGCGAGCGCACCGGCCGGCCGTTGCCGGAGATGGCGTTGGCGGCCCACGTGAGCTGCTGCCACGGCAGCCAGAGGAGCCCGAACAGCAGCGCCGCCCTCCCGACGCCGCCCCAGGTCGGGTCATCGATGAGCAGCGCCACGAGCTGGGAGAAGGCGAACACGTAGGCGAGGTCGAAGAACAGCTCGACCGGATCCGCCGTGAAGTCCTCGGTCAACGGCGGGAGTTCGATGCCCTTCATGGCGCCCGATTGTATGCAGAGCGTCCTGCGGTCGCGCGCAGACGGGGATCGGCCAGTATGGAGGCGATGACCGAACGCCGGCTCGCCGCCATCTTCGCCGCTGACATCGCCGGCTTCTCGGCGGCGATGGGCCGCAACGAGGACGCCACCGTCGCGCACTTCCACGCACTGCGAGAGCAGGTCGACCCGATCGTGACCGGCCATGGCGGCCGCATCGCCAGCACCGCCGGCGATTCCATCATCGCCGAGTTTGCCAGCGTGGCGGCGGCGGTCGACGCCGCCGTCGAGGTGCAGCGAGTGACCGACGGCGGACCGCTGGTCCTCCGCATCGGCATCAACCTGGGCGACATCATCGTCACCGAGGACGGCGACGTGTTCGGCGATGGCGTCAACGTGGCGGCTCGCCTCGAGTCAGAGGCCGAACCGGGCGGGATCCTCGTCTCGGGTTCGGTGCGCGACAGCCTCAGGGGCCGATCGCCGGTCGAGTTCGAGGACCTGGGCTTGCGCGAGCTCAAGAACATCGAGGAGCCGGTCCGCATCCACCGGGCCCGGCTGAACGCCACGAGCTCCACCGGCGCGCCGGTCACGGTCGCACCCGAGCCTCACGCCGATCTCCTCGAACGCAGCCACGAGATGGAGACGATGCGGAGCGCCTTCGAAGCCACCGCCTCGGGCAGAGGCAGCGTGGTCCTCGTCGGCGGCGAAGCCGGCATCGGCAAGTCGAGTTTGGTCCGCGCCATCGCCGCCGAGGTGGGCGACGGGGTGCTGTGGGGCTGGTGCGACGACTTGATGACACCACGAACCCTCGGGCCCTTCCACGACATGGCGTCGCAACTCGGCACTGCGTATCAGGCGGCGTTGGCTGAGGACCCCCGTCCGGAGCGGGTGCTGAGCGCCCTCCGCGACACGCTCGCCACGGGACCGGCCCGTCTCATGGTCATCGAGGATCTCCACTGGGCGGACGACGCCACGATCGACGCGGTGAAGTTCCTCGCCCGGCGCATCGACCAACTGCCGGTGCTGCTGTTGC
>JBPEXB010000434.1:0-2922 GCA_052032125.1 Acidimicrobiia bacterium | reverse complement strand
CGAGGCCCGGGGCCCGGGTCGCGGGCCGGTACCGGGTACCGGGTACCTGGTACCGAGTACCGGGGTCAGGCGAGCGGAGCGCGCCTGGCCCCTGAGGTGACCCTGAGGGGCTCAGGGGGCTCCCAGGGTGGTTCCCCATAGGCGCACGCTCCCCCGTCCCCCACCGTGGTCAGCACACGGTATGACGCCCCGCACGGGGCTGAAGGGATGGGAGCACATGAATTCCGGATTCTTCGGTTGGATCAATCGCCACGCCCGCCTGGTGGTGGGTCTCGTGGTGGTGACCGCGCTGGTGCTGGGTGGCGTGGCCACGCAGTCGGCCGACACCGACGACCCCAACTTCGACCCGAACGGCGCGGTCTTCGAGCTCGCCGATCGGGAGAACAGCATGCTGAGGGACGACTCCACTCTCGACGCCGCCGGTTTCCTGGTCGAAGCCGCCGACGGGGGTGACGTCCTCACTGCCGACGCGATGCGTGAGTGGCAGGCCGCCGCGATGGCCGTGCGGCAGTCGACCGACCACGACGCCCACCTCGCAGAGCGCTGGGACGCCGACCTCCAGGCGACGGTGCCGGGCGTGCTGTCCATCGTCGACGTGGTCGACGACCACCTGGGCGGCGGTCTGGCAACGGCCACCGACGCCGACGTCAAGGCGGCTCTGGCCGAGATCCTCGCCGAAGGCTCCGGCACCGAGGACATGCGCTTCACCCTGTCCGAGCAGGCGGTGCTCGAGGACGACGGCTGGACCTCGCCGGCCTTCATGGCCACTGTCACCTACGACCACGCCACGTTCGCCGAGTACATCGAGTCGGAATTGTGGCTGCGCGACCTCCAGGCCGATCTGCAGTCCGCCACGACGCTGACCGACCCGGTCGGGGTGGCGATCGACTTCGACCAGACCTTCGACGAGGCGATCGAGGCGTCGGCGCCGTTCATCTTCCTGGCCGTTGCCCTGATCGTGCTGCTGGTGGCGATCGTGCACCGCTCCTACTGGTCGGCGGTGCTCGTGGGCGCCGGCCTCGGCGTGACGATGCTGGCGTACAACGGCGTGGCAGCTCTCGTGGGGTTGAAGATGGGCTCGCTGCTGCTGACCTTCATCGTGCCCATCGCCATGATCAGCTTCGGCGTCGACTTCTACATCCACGGCGCCGGGCGGGTGCGAGAGATGCAGGTCGACCACGGCTCGTCTGGCCGCGATGCCTATCCCGCCGGCATGAAGGCGGTCTTCACCGCCCTGCTCCTGGCGGCGGTGTCGTCGGTGGCGGCCTTCCTCGCCAACGTCTCCGCAGGAACCGAGGCGATCGTGCAGTTCGGCATCGGCGCGGCCATCGCCCTCGGCTTGGCCTACCTGATCCTGGGTCTGCTCGCCCCGCGGGTGCTGATGGGCATCGAGGCGACCGTTGGCCCGAACCCGGTCAAGGGTGCCTCGCGGTGGCTCTACGGACTGGCGCTCGTGCCGGTCGTCGTGATCTCCGGCCTGACGGTGACGCTGGGCGCCGTGATGCCCCAGATCGGCGCCGGCGCCGTGGCGGCCGGCCTCATCCTGCTCATCGGGCTGCCGGTGGCGGCCACCCGCCGCAGGAACCGTCGGGCAGCCGAGCGCGGCGCGGCGGTCGATCACGACATCAGGGGCGCCGCCCACGGCTTGGAGTGGGCCGGCTCGCTGGTCCGGGGCCTGGCGGCCCGCCGGATCGTGACCATCCCGATCGTGCTCATCGTCGGCGCCGCCGGCCTCATGACGGCGCTGCGGGTCGAGTCGGGCTTCGAGCTGCGCGACTTCCTGTCCTCGAACACCGGTGTGGTGCAATCGATCGACCGGTTCGAGACCCATTTCCCGTCCAACGGGCAGGGCGGCAGCTTCATCTATGTGGAGGGTGATCTCACCGATCCGGCGACCCTGCTGGCGCTCGATGACGTCGTCGGCCGGATCGACGCCTCGGACGCCGGGGTAGGTCGGTTCTCGACCGGCGAGTTGATCACATCGCCCACCGCCACGGACCTGGTTCGGGCCACTCTCGACTCACCCAGCGCAGTTGCCGCGATCGCCCAGAGCGGTATCGAACTGACCGACGCCAATGGTGACGGCCTGCCTGACACGGCGGCGCAGGTGGCAGCCGCCTACGACCACATCGTGGCGCACGGCGTCTCCACGCCGGAGGGCGAGAGGATCTTCGGAGCCGATGAGGTGGGCAGCTTCCTGTTCCACGACGGCGAGCTCCAGGCGACAGCCGTCCGCGTGCAAGTGGGGTCGTTCACCGAAGCCGACATCATCCAGCCCGTCTGGGATCTCCTGGAGGCAGAGGCCGATCGTCTCGAGGCGACGGCGGCCGGCCTCACCCTCGTGGGCGTGTCAGGCGAGGTGATCACGCAGTTCGTCAGCCTCGAGTCGTTCGCCGACTCCATGCTGGTCTCGCTGCCGATCGCCATCGTCCTCACCCTGCTGGTGGCGACGATCGTGCTGCGCTCGTTCCGCTTCGCGGTGGCGTCGGTGATCCCGATCGGGTTCGTCGTGACCGGCGTCTATGCGTTCATGGTGGTGGCCGGTTACACGATCAACGTGGTGACCGCAACGATCGCCGCCATCGCCGTGGGGGTCGGCATCGACTTCTCGACGCACCTGACCGCCCGCTATCGCGAGGAGCTGGCCCGGTCGGACGACCGCCTCGAAGCCCTGCGAACCGCCGGGGCCGGGACCGGAGGGGCACTGGTGCTCTCCGCCCTCACCTCGGTGCTGGGATTCACCGTCATGGCGCTGGCGCCGACCCCGATCTTCTCCACGTACGGGGTGTTGACGGCGGTGATGATCAGCCTGGCCCTGGTGGCCGCCCTCGTCGTGCTGCCGAGCGTCCTGCTGCTCGTGACCCCGGGCGAACGGACCAGCTACCAGCGCGAGCTGCCGGCTGACAAGGAATGGGTGCTGGC
>JBPEXB010000433.1:0-6544 GCA_052032125.1 Acidimicrobiia bacterium | reverse complement strand
GACCCGGAACGACCCCCGTCCCCCCTGAACCCCCCAATGCCATGTCTCGTTGCTGATGGGCCACCAGCCGAAGGCTCGGGCGTTGGCTTGCAGCCACTGCCACTCGGCGTCGTTGCGGTTGATGATCGAGCCGTCAGTGATGTCGACGGCCAGACCGACCCCGTGCTCGCTGTGGCCGGCGGGCAGGACGTTGGCGGACTTCTCGCCGCGCAGGAACCGCTGGTGGGCGGCGTGTTGGGACTCCCAGGTGCGGTAGCTGTCGACGAAGCGCAGGTCGATGCCGTCGGCGGCGGCGGCGTCCCGCATGAGCTCCCAGGCCTCGGCGGCGGGCTCGAGGAGGCTGCCGTTCCGTCCGTTCCAGCCCCCGCTGATCGGGGTGAGGTCGTGGCGGGACAGCCGCCCGTTGCGGTGCTCGACACCGACGTGCTCGAGGTAGTGGGCCATCTCGGCCTTGGTCAGCACCCCGTCGACCGGTGGGCGCTGGATGATGTGGCTGGGGTGTGGCCCTGCCGCCACCGGCCCGACGGCGGCCGTGCCGATGAGGTGCCCGATGGTGTACACGCTGGTGACGGGGGCCGGGCGGTCCCGACCGCCCTGAAGCGACGCAGCGGGCGCGGTCTCTGCGGTGGCCTCGTCGAGCAGCGCCTGGAACTCCTTGGGGTCCGCCGGCTGGTAGGAGGCCGCCCTGGCCTGGATCTCCCGGACCCTGGCGAGTGCCTCGGAGATGTTGCCGGCGCTCATGCCGCTCGTGGCCCGACCGGGTCTGGCTCGGGGATCTCTGGCTCGGTCGGGACGGCCTGGAGGGCCGGTGCCGGTGGCTGGGCCGCCGCCCGCCGCACCGCTGCGAACCCACCGATGCCGGCCACGATCGAGCCCAAGAAGATGCCGATCTTGGCCAGCGAGGTCAGCGCCTCGTCGGTGAACGCCAGCTCGGCGATGAAGAGTGCCACCGTGAACCCGACCCCGGCCAGCAGCGCCACGCCGAGCACGTGGGTCCACCCCATCCCGGTCGGCATCTTGCCCCAGCCGAGCTTGACGGCGACGTACGAGAAGAGCCCGATGCCGACGGTCTTGCCGACCACCAGCCCGATCGCCACGCCCAGTGCCACCCGGGACGTGGCGGCGGCGACGACGTCCACGCCCACCAGCCGGACGCCGGCGTTGGCGAGCGCGAAGACGGGAATGATGAAGAACGAGGTCCACCCGTGCAGGCTGCGGATCGCCCTGCTCAACGGCGACACGGACTCGCGGGCGACGTCGGAGATGAGCAGCGCCTCGTGGTCGGCGATGGCCGCCGTGGCGGGGCGATCGCCCGGATAGGCGTCGAGGATGTCGCGGGCGATGTCGTCGAACTCTTCGTTCTCGTAGAGCGGCCGGGCGGGGGTGAGGAGCCCGATCATCACGCCGGCGATCGTGGCGTGCACGCCGCTCTCCAGGAAGGCGAACCAGGCGAGCACTGCCACCGGCCCGTAGATCATGTAGGTGCGGATGCGCAGCCGATTGGCGGCCGCCATGAGCGCCAGGGCCACCGCCCCGACGGCCAGCCAGCCGAACGCCACCGCGTCGGTGTAGAAGATGGCGATCACGGCGATCGCCCCGAGGTCATCCACCACCGCCAGCGCCAGCAGAAAGAGCTTGGCGCCGATCGGAACCCGTGATCCCGCCAGGGCCAGGATGCCGAGCGAGAAGGCGATGTCCGTGGCCATGGGGATGCCCCAGCCGGACGAGGCCCCCGGCGTTCCCTGGACCACCAGCAGGAACAGGGCGGCCGGCACGACCATGCCGCCGAGGGCGGCCAGCGCCGGCAGGGCGGCCTTCTTCGGATCGCGAAGCTCGCCCAGCACGATCTCGCGCTTGATCTCGAGGCCGACCACGAAGAAGAAGATGGCCATGAGGCCGTCGTTCACGATGTGTTTGAGGGACTCGTCGAAGTGCAGCGGCCCGGCGGCGATCTCGACGTGGGCATGCCAGAACCGGTCGTAGGAGTCGCCGAACATCTCCAGGTTCGCCCACAGCATGGCGGCGACGGCTGCGATCAGCAGGACGATCCCCGACGACGCCTCGAGGTGCATGAACCGCTGTGCGGGCACCACGAAACGTCGGGCGAGGAACACCTCGGACTCCACGAAGTTCTTCCGCCGCGTCGTCGTCATCAGGTGTGGATGCCCAGGAGCTCGCGGATGCGGACGGCCAGGCGACCCCCGACGACCACCAGGTCGCCGCGTGCGGCCGGCTTGCCGTTCACGAGGATGTCGAACGACTCGCCAACCGGGGTGCCGAGGCGGATGACGCTGCCGGTGCCGAGGCCCAGCAGCTCGCGGATCGGCAGGCGCACCCGGCCCAACTCCACGGCCACGTTCATGTCCACGGCCGCCAGGTTGGGCAGCCGTTCGGCCAGCTCGGCCGGATTGGCGGGTGGTGGCTGGGCGGCTGCAGCCGCCGGCGGGGCGGCCTGCTCATTCCCCGCCGGATCACCCGTTGAAGGCTCAGCCGGTGCCTCGCCGGTGTCGGCGGCCACGGGAGCGGCGGCGGCGAAGCGCAGCTCGCCGATGGCCTGCTCCATGGCCGTGAGCGTGGCCTTGAAGGTGGTCGCAGAAGCCAGGGACGTCAGTTCGTCCTCGGTCGCCTCGGCGAGAGGGACGACCGTGAAGGCGGCGGTCTCTGCGAGCCGCTCCGCCAGTGTCGAGACCACCTCGGTGGCGTCGAACCCGGCATCGTCGGAGCTGCCGTCGAGCAGGAACAGCACCGGAGCACCGTCGATGGCGCCCCGCAGCACGGTGGCGTCGGTGGTCGGCTCGCTGTCGGTGGGCTCGATCGGGCTGAGCTTTCCCCCGGGGTGCACGAGGTCGATCAGCGAACAGGCCTCGTCGTAGAGGACGTTGACGTCGACCACGCCCTGGTCGGCGTCTGTGGCGATCATGTTCATTCCTTCCACCTCTCCACCACTGCTGCGACGTGGCCGGAGGACGCTCCGACCGACAGCTCGAGCAGTGGCATTCCATGGACCATTCCGACACTCGGCTGATCCGCCCATTGATCCAGAACGAGAACGTCACCCGGCCGCAGCGAGAGGAAGTCACCGACGGCGACCGAGGTGGGGCCGATCAGCGCTCGCAGCTCGACCTCGACGTCCTCCAGCTGCACGACCGCCGGTGTCGCCGGCTCCTCGTGGTCGTGCTTGCCGGCGGGGACCTGATCCAGCAACGGCTGGAGGGCGGCGAACGGGTAGATGACCGAGATCAACCCGGCCGGCTGGTCGCCCAGCGAGGCGGCAAATCCGTAGACGATGACCGGATCGTCCGGCCGAACGTCGAAGATGAAGTTGGGGGAGGACTCGAACCGCTTGATCTCAGGTGCCAGGTCGATGACCGGGCGGAAGGCGTGCACGAGCGGTTCGAGCAGCTCGCGGAGGGCGATCGAGCGGATGGCCTCGTCGGTGGAGGTCGGCCAGCGGTCCATGGGGGGACGGATCTGGCCGCCCATGAGCACGTCGGTGGCGGCGCTGGCGAAGGCGCCGTCCAGGCAGATCAGGAACGGTGTCGAGAGCGATGGCGAAGCGATCGAGGCGATGGAGACCGGCAGTTCGAGGGTCCTCGTGAACTCGGAGTAGGGGGCCTGGAGCTCGGGTTGGGCCGTGACCGTGATCGCCGCCTTGGCCCACTCGCGCAGCGTCGACTGGAGGGCGCGCCCGGCGACCTCGTGCACCTCGCGCAGCAACGACGAGAGACCCCGCGGCAGTTCATCGACCGTCTGGAGCTGAACGTCTTCGACGCTGGTGGGAGTCGGAGTCGAATCCACCGACACCCCGTCGGCCGGGTTGCCTCGTGGTCAAGGAGATGACTCGAAACGCGCAAGATGCCGCCCTTTCGCCCGACAGGGGACAGGTACGCGCGCATGAGGATGCTCCCATGAAGGAATTGCTGGTCTTCGATCCGTCGCCCGACGAGACCGCCGATCCCCTGCATCGAGTCCCCGACGGGTGGAAGGTGCAGCGAACCGATCGGGTGAGCAACGCCCTGGCGGCCCTGTCGAAGCACCCGTTCGACGCGGTCATCGCCAGCTCCGTGCGACCGACGGTCGACACCCTGCAGGTGCTGCTGTCGAGCAAGGAGTACCGGCCCGAGGCGATCAGGATCCTGGCGACCCAGGAGCTCGGGCAGGGCACCGTGTCGCTCTCGTCGGTCGCCCATCACCACATGTTCACGCCGGTGGACGCCGTGGCGTTCACGACCGCCGTCGACCGGGCGTCTCGCACCAGAGACCGGCTCGCAGAGGTGCGCATCAAGCTCGTGGCCAACTCCCGGCCGCTGCCCTCGTTCCCGAACGTGTACACGCGCATCACCGAGGAGCTGCAGAACGGCTCGGGTGACCTGGTCAAGATCGCCAACATCGCCCAGACCGACCCGGGTCTGACCGCCAAGGTGCTCCAGTTGGTCAACTCGCCGTTCTACGGGCTTCGCAACCCGGTGACCGACATGCAACGGGCCATCGGCCTCCTGGGCATCCAGAGCCTGCTGGGCATCGTGCTCGCCACCGAGGTGTTCTCCGAGTTCGAGGCCGAGGCCGCCGGGGTCAACATCTCCCGCCTCTGGTCGCATTCGGCGCTCGTGGCGCAGTGGGCGAAGCGGATCGCCGAGCTGGAGGGCGCCACCTCCGAAGAAGCCAACGAAGCGTTCGTGGCCGGCATGCTGCACGACTCGGGCCGACTGCTGCTCGCCTCGAGCTTCCAGCACAAGCACGCCGAGATGCTGGCCAGGGTGCAGATGGACGACGCCGAGCTCATCGAGGCAGAGCGATCGATGCTGGGGGCCAGCCACGACGAGGTGGGCGGCATGCTGCTCCAGAACTGGAACCTGCCGACCCGCCTGGTCGAAGCGGTGGCCTACCACCACCGTCCCTCGGAGTCGGGCTGCGGCACGTTCACCCCGCTGACGCCCGTCCACGTGGCCGAGCACTTCCACGCCCAGTACATCGGCGGCGACGTCGAGAACGACGTGCCGCTCGACATGGACTACCTCGACGAGGTCGGCGTGGTCGACGAGATCGACGCCTGGCGAGCCCGGTGCGACATCGAGTAGTGCAGGCAACACCACGAAGGGACTCAAGATGACCGACACCTCACCGGGCACCGCCGGTGCGGTCGCGGACATCGGGCCAGGGGCAGACCTCAGCGGACGATCGCTGGTCGGCGCCGACCTGGCGGGCCGCGATCTGAGCGGGGTCGATCTCCGCGGGGCGGACCTCACCCGGGCCAACCTCGCCGGTGCCAACCTGATCAACGCCAAGCTCGCCGGGGCCACCCTCTTCGAGGCCGATCTCACGGGCGCCAAGCTGGTGCAGGCCGACCTGACCGACGTGGACGCCCGCCACGTGCGGGCCGCCGGGGTGGTGCTGGGCGGCGCCACGCTCACCGATGCCGAGTTCTTCGGGGCCGACCTGACCGAGGCTGCCCTGGCCAGGACCGACGCCCAGCGGGCCGACTTCCGCACGGCCACCCTGCGGGGAGCCCGGATGAGCGGCATCGACCTGAGCCACGCCGACCTCTCGAAGGCGGACCTGCACGGGGCCGACCTCTCCGAGGCCCAGGTCGAGAAGGCGGCGTTCCGGCAGGTCGACCTCCAGCGGACGACGATGCGGGGCGTGCGCGGCTACACGACGGCGGACTGGATCGGCGTCGACATCGTGGACAGCAACTTCGCAGGCGCCTACCTGGTGCGGCGGGCGATCATGGACCAGAACTACCTCGAGGAGTTCCGAACCAGGAGTCGGGCCAGCCACGTCACGTACCTGGTCTGGAAGGCGACCTCGGATTGCGGGCGCAGCCTCACCCTCTGGGGCGCTTGGATCGTGGTGATGGCGCTGGCGTTCGCCGGTCTCTACGGGTTCGTCGACATCGACTACGGCGACTACCCGACTCGACTGTCGCCGGTCTACTTCTCGATCGTCACGCTGACCACGCTCGGCTACGGCGACGCACTCCCCGCCTCGCTGCCGGCCCAGATCCTCGTGATCTCCGAGGTGGTCATGGGCTACATGATGCTGGGCGGCCTGCTCAGCATCTTCGCCACCAAGATGGGGAGGAGGGCCGAGTGAAGCTGCTCCGCTCCCGCTCCAAGGGCTCCGGGTCGGCCGACGTCAAGGAGATCCTGCGCGGCGTGGACCTGCCCACGCTGCCCACCGTCGTCACCACGGCCATCGGCCAGCTGGCCGAGTCGGAGGTGGACATGGGGGCCGTCTCGGAGACCGTCACCCAGGATGCCGGGCTCTCGCTCCAGCTCCTGAAGACCGTCAACTCGGCCGCCTTCGCTCCCCGCACGCCGGTCAGCACGATCCACCAGGCCGTCATGATGCTGGGCCGCAACGAACTCGAGTCGCTGCTCTATTCGTTCGGGGTGGCGACGGCGCTGCCCCGCGAATCGGTGCCGGGTTTCGACGTCACCGACTTCTGGACCACGGCCGGGTTCCGGGCGGGGGTGGCGGCGGGCATCGCCGAGCGAGTCGACCCGGCGGCCAAGTCCCGCAACTTCACCTCGGCGCTCCTCCA
>JBPEXB010000432.1:0-2630 GCA_052032125.1 Acidimicrobiia bacterium | reverse complement strand
CGCTCCTTCGCCGCCTCGTTGTTGACGGTGGCACACCTCAAGGCGGCGGTCGCCTGGGACGCCGTGCTGGCCGTGTCGCCCGAACACGCTCGGGTCTTCGGAAATTCCGGCTGGGACAAGTCGCGGTTGCGCGACGAGCTGATCTCGCTCACGACCCGACCGGGCTCGGAGCTGGTCCGAGGGGCGGGCGGGATGGCCGAGGGTCTCCCCGCGGCGATGGCCGAAGCCGACGTCCCCAAGTTCCGTTCCTCGGGATTGAGCATCGTGCACGTGGGCTCGGCGGCGGGCATGTTCAGCGGCATCATCTCCGGCTGGGTGAGCGGAGCCGGCGGATCGGAGCCGGTCACCGAGCTCATCGAGAGCTGAGAGAGACGGCCGGTGAGGCGGCCGGCTCACCGGGCTGGCGGCTCATCTACGATTCGCCGAGTGACCGAGCCCACCTTCCGCGAACAGCAACGCCAGGCAGAGCGCCAGCGCGAATCGCGAACCCGTCAGGTGATCGCCACGGTCCCCATCATCCTGTTCGCGGTCTTCGCCATCCTCTGGGCCATTCCCGCCACCCGTGATCTCGCCACTGGCCGCGATGAGCGCAACCCGGTCGAGATCATCACGTTTCTGGCCATGCTGGTGGCCGGTGTCATGGCGTTCCGCCTCGCCGTCCGGGTCTGGCAGCTCGGCCACAGCGTCTTCACGACGGCCTTCTTCGTGTTCTTCGCCCTGGTTGCGTTCGCAGTCGCCGGCGACGAGATCGCCTGGGGACAGGTGCTGATCGACCTGTTCCAGAGTGGAGCCGACGCCGCTGCCGAGTCGGAGCTGGGCCTGCATGAGATCGACGTGCTGCGGGACAACACGGAGTGGCTACGGCTCGGGTTTGCCGCGGTGGGCATCGTCGGCGTGTTCCTGACCGCCACCTCGCGGTTCCGGTTCCTCCGCGCACCGATGGAGTTGCTCCCGTGGCTGGTCGTGATCGGCAGCATCAGCTTCCTCGACGTGATCGACAACGTCGTGTCGCTGGGCGAGGGTTTCAGCGACTTCCTGGTCCGGGTCTCGGAGCTGACCGAGATGATGGTGGCGGTGGTCGTGCTGCTCTACGTCTGGGAGCGCACCCGCGACATGTGGTTCCGGATCCCCTAGCGCCCCCAACGACGAAGGCGATCGAGCCGCGATCGAAGTGCCCGAACGACCCGTTGAGCGAATCGCCGCCATGTCGGATCGGGCGGGCGAACCCGGACGAATCGAGCGGACAGGACGCCGTATCGTTGCCGTTCGTCAGCGTGATCGAACGGAACGCCGGCTTCCACGCTGACGTACATCCCTGCATCCGTCTTCTCCAGGCACGCCACCGACTGAGCCTTCAGCTCGGGCTCGAACCGCTGCAGCACGTCCCAGTCGAAGCAGACCGGTTCTTGAGGAGTCGGCTCCTCGTGGACATCGGTGAGGAGCAGGAACAGCCCACCGACCTTGAGCAACCTCTTGATCTCGGCGATCGACGCATCGAGGTCGTCGACGTGATCGATGGAGTTGAACGAACAAACGATGTCGAAGTGCCCGTCGCCGAATGGGATGTGCTCGGCACCGGCCGCCACATAGGTCATCTCGTGATCCGCCGCCCCGAGCGCCAGATAGTCGTCGGCCAGCGGATCCACGCCGACGCGCTCAGCCGCCATCGAAGCCCACTCCAAGGAGCCCCGTGGCCCGCACCCGATGTCGAGCACCCGGGTGCCCGCGTAGTCGTCATGCGTGAGTCCGAAGTGACTCGTGTAGAACCGCTCGTACCACGAGTTCTGGAGTCGACCCTCGTTGGTCTTCTGGAGCGACCAGTAGTCCAGTTCCCCGGCGCGTTTCGCCTGGTTGTCGGCGTCCGTCACCTCTGCCTCCTCAGCCGGGGCGACGTTAGCCGGAGCGAGAGGCGGGCTCAGACCGGGGCGAGCGGCCGGGTCTGGAGCAACTCGTCGAGGATGCCGTACTCGAGAGCCTCGCCGGCACCCATCCAGTGATCGCGGTCGGTGTCCTTGGCGATGCGCTCGATGGGCTGACCGGTGTGGGCGGCCAGCACCTCGTTCATCGTGCTGCGCATCTTCATGATCTCCTGAGCGTGGATGGCGATGTCGCTCGCCTGCCCCTGGATCGACCCGCTGATGTGCGGCTGGTGGATGAGGATGCGGGAGTGCGGAAGGGCGAACCGCTTGCCGGGCGCTCCGGCCGCCAGGAGCACGGCGGCCGCCGACGCGGCCAGGCCGATGCAGGTGGTGGACACGTCACACGCCAGGTGTTGCATGGTGTCGTAGATGGCCATCATCCCGGTGACGTCCCCACCCGGGGAGTTGATGTACAGGGCGATGTCCTTGTCGGGATCGTCGGCCTGGAGGTGGATCATCTGGGCGATGATCAGGTTGGAGATCTGGTCGTCGAGTGGCTGGCCGAGGAAGACGATCCGCTGGCCGAGCAGCCGCGAGTAGATGTCCCAGGCCCGCTCCCCTCTCGTCGTGGTCTCGACGACGTTCGGCACGTATGACATGACGCTCTCCTCGTGCAACTAGCCAGTTGCACTTCATACTGCCCGGCGGTGCGGTAAAGTGCAACCCGATGGTTGCTCATTACGACTCAGTGACCCGGTCGATCGAGGTCCC
>JBPEXB010000431.1:0-5402 GCA_052032125.1 Acidimicrobiia bacterium | reverse complement strand
GCCTCCGTCGTGCGCCCTGAGCACTTCTACGGTCTCAACCCGATCGACGACGTGCGGGCTCCGGCCGCCTATCGACGCGCCGCCGCCTTGACCCTCACCCGGCGGGCGTTGCACGAGGTCGGATCGCTGTGACGGTCAGCTTGCTCATCAACGGCACCGTGACCGACGTGTCGGCCCCGCCGGTCGAGCGCCTGTCGTCGGTGCTGCGCGACCGTCTCGGTCTGATCGGAACCAAGGTGGGCTGCGACGCCGGGGACTGCGGAGCCTGCACGGTGCTGCTCGACGGGGAGCCGGTGAACTCCTGCACGGTGCCGGTCGGCCGTCTGGGCGGGCATCAGGTGGAGACGGTGGAGGGGCTGGTGGCGTCGGGGGAGGTGGAGCGGCTCGAGCGGTCCTTCCTCCACCACGGAGGCGCCCAGTGCGGCATCTGCACACCCGGCATGCTGGTGGCCGCGGCGGCCCTGCTGCGCTCCAACCCCCACCCCGATGAGCAGGCCGTGCTCGACGGCCTGGGCGGGGTGCTGTGCCGGTGCACGGGCTATCGCAAGATCGTCGAGGCGGTGGTTGCGGCGCCGCACTTCGACGAGCCGACGATGGATCCGCCCCTCGGCAAGGCAGTGGGCCGGTCCATCCCGCGGCTCGACGGCGTTCCCAAGGTGCGAGGGAGCGAGATCTTCGGCGCCGACGCCGCGCCGGAGGGAGCCCTGGTCATCCGACTGGTGCGCTCGCTGCATCACCGAGCTCGCTTCACCTTCGGCGACCTCGACCGGTACGTGGCCGACCACCCCGGCGTCGCCGCGGTGCTCACCGCCGCCGATGTCCCGGGCCGCAACCGATTCGGCGTGATCCCTCCGATGGCCGACCAGCCGGTGCTGGCGGAGGGAGAGACGCGCTTTCTCGGTGAGGCGGTGGCCATGGTGGTCGGCGAGGCCTCGACGATGGCGGCGCTCTCACTCGAGTCGTTTCCGATCACCTGGGAGGAGCTGCCGCCGCTGCTCGACCCCGACGCGGCGCTGCATCCGGCCGCCGCGGCGGTCCACGACCACCGCCCGGACAACGTGTTGGTCCGCGGCCTGGTGGAACGAGGGGACCTCGAGGCGGCGATGGCCGACGGTCACACCGTGCTGGAGGGCCGGTACCAGACCAGCTTCGTCGAGCACGCCTACATCGAGCCGGAGGCCGGCTGGGCCATCCGACGAGGCGAGCGCCTCGACGTCGGCGTGACCACCCAGTCACCGCACATGGATCGGGCCGAGGTGGCGGCCATCCTCGGCATCGGGGACGACCAGGTGCGCATCCGTCCGACCGCAGTGGGGGGCGGATTCGGGAGCAAGCTCGACCTGTCGGTCCAGCCGTTCGTGGCGGTGGCGGCGTGGGTGCTCGACCGGCCGGTCCGTATCACCTACAGCCGGATCGAGTCGATGGCCAGCACCACCAAGCGGCACCCCGCCACGATGGACCTGCGGGTGGCGGCCGACCCGGAGGGCCGGCTCCTGGCGCTCGACTTCGAAGGCGTCTTCGACACGGGTGCCTACGCCTCATGGGGCCCGACCGTCGCCAACCGGGTTCCCGTCCATGCCGGGGGGCCCTACGTCTACCGCGCCTACCGGGCTCGGACCACGGCGGTCCACACGCACCAGCCGCCCTCGGGCGCGTTCCGCGGGTTCGGTGTTCCGCAGTCGACGATCGCCATCGAGTCATTGCTCGATGAACTGGCCGACGAGGTGGGCATCGACCGTCTGGAGCTGCGCCTGAGGAATGCCCTCACGGCCGGCACGCCCACCGTCACCGGCCAGGTGTTCGAGGCCGGCGTCGGCTATGTGGACTGTCTGGAAGCCCTCCGTCCCCACTATGAGCGGGCTCGCCAAGAGGCGGCCGCCGCCGAGAGGAGCGGTCCGCTTCGTCGGGGTGTCGGTCTCGCCGGCGGCTGGTATGGATGCGGCAACACGGCGCTGCCCAACCCGTCCACCGTGGACGTGGGACTCACCGCAGCGGGGCGGATCGTGCTCCACCAGGGCGCCGTCGACATCGGCCAGGGTGCCAACACGGTGATCACCCAGATCTGTGCCGACGCCTTGGGGGCACCGCTCTCGGTCATCGACCGGATCGGGCCCGACACCGACCTCACGCCCGACGCCGGCAAGACGTCAGCGTCGCGCCAGACCTACGTCACCGGCAACGCAGCGTTCCTGGCCGGACAGGCCTTGCGGGAGAAGGTCATGGCCTTGTGCGGGGTGGGTCCGGACGTCGACTTCGAGTTCGGAGACGGCAAGGTGGTCGCCCACCATCACGGCGAACGAAGCGTGCTCGACCTCGCAACGATGCCCGCCGACGAGCGCGGCTACGTCGTCTCCGCCCGTGCCTCCTACGACCCGCCGACGTCGCCGCTGGACGAGCAGGGCCAGGGAGAGCCGTACGCCGTGTTCGGCTACGGGGCGCACCTGGTGGAGTTGGTCGTCGACGTCGAGTTGGGCACGGTGAAGCTGTTGCGGGTCACGGCCGCTCACGACGTCGGTCGAGCCATCAACCCGGCGCTGGTCGAAGGGCAGGTGGAGGGAGGAGTGGCCCAGGGCATCGGTATGGCGCTCATGGAGGAGTACCTGCCGGGCCGCAGCGAGAACCTCCACGACTATCTGATCCCGACCTTCGGGGACGTGCCCGAGATCGTCCACATCCTCGTCGAGTCCCAGGATCCGCTCGGTCCTTACGGTGCCAAGGGCATCGGCGAGCATTCATTGATCCCCACCGCGCCGGCGATCCTCAATGCCATCCGCGATGCGACCGGGGTCTCGGTCCGCACGGTGCCGGCCACCCCCGGCCGAGTGCTGGCGGCCCTCGCAGCTAGCTGAACGGGGCGACGATGTGTTCGGCGATCAGCTCGAGCTGGCGCGGGTCGTTGACCAACGGGGTGAGGATCAGGTACTCGAGGCCGGCCGACCGCAGACCCGCCACCGTCTCACGCATCTCTTCGACGGTGCCGGTGAGATAGGAGGCCTGGAGGTCGTCCATCGTGCGGTCTCGCCCCATCACCGCGACGAAGCGGTCGAGCTGCTCGTCGAGGATCCGGTCGCGGTCGGAGCTCTCGACGATGTGGAGGAACTGCGTCGCTCCGAACGTCAAGTCCGCCGGGTCTCGTCCGTGCTCCCGGAGGTGAGCACTCACCGCGGCCCAGTCGGCTTTGACGTCTTCGGGGTCGCTGCCGCTGGAGCGAGCCATCCAACCGTCGGCCTTGCGGATGCGTTCCAGCACTCCTTTGGCGATGAAGGGCTTGTCCGGCGTGTCGGGAGCGTGGGTGAGTGTCCCACCGGCCACCCACAGCTGTGGCACCTCGGCCACCCGCGGGTGGATCGTGAGGTCGTGCACCTGCCAGAAGCGGCCGTCGTAGGTGACGTTCTCCTCGGTGAGCAGGCGCCACATCAGATCGAGCGCCTCGTCGGTTCGCTTGCCCCGCTCCCTCAGCGGGACCCCGACCGCGTCGAACTCGGCGGGATCCCAGCCGACCGCCACCCCGAGGCGGAACCGGTTCTCGCTGAGCACCTGGATCGAGGCGATCTCCTTCGCCAGGACGACCGGGTGCCGGAGCGGCAGCACGAGGGCCGCCGTACCCAGGCCGACCCGCTCGGTGACCCCGGCGGCCGCTGCCAGCGTGGCCAGGCTGTCGATCCACGACACTCCGTACACGCCGCGAGACACGAGGAGATGGTCGATGACCCAGATGTCCTCGAAGGGCCCGTCGTCCACCTGGCGGCAGTAGTCGAGCAGCGCTCGGCCGGCTCCGGGCCCGAGGTTCGGCCAGGCGTAGGACGGGATGCGCAACCCGAACCGAAGCCCTCCCATGCGTGTCCTCCTCGCTCGGCTCGGCAGTGTATCGACGCCCGATGGGCGGACACGTGGCCCGGTAGCGTGGCGCGATGACAGCGACGCCTGAGACTCGATACGTCCGATCCGGCGATGCGCACATCGCCTACCAGGTGGTCGGCGAGGGTCCGGTCGATCTCGTCATCTTCGGGGCACTGGCGTCGCACCTCGAGCTGATCTGGGACGACCCCATGGCCGCTCGCTTCCTCAGGCGACTGTCGCGGTTCTCGCGTCTGATCATGTACGACAAGCTCGGGGTGGGGATGTCCGATCCGACACCGGGCGGGGACTCGACGTTCGAGCGGCGACTCGACGACTGCCGGGCGGTCCTCGATGCGGTCGGGTCAGAGGACGCCGTGTTCTTCGGCATCTCCGAGGGAGGCGCCCTGGCTGCGCTCATGGCGGCCGCCGACCCGGGCAGGGTCCGCGGCATCGTCACGTTCAGTGCCTACGCACGGATCATTCGTGCGGGCGATTACCCACAGGGTCTGCCCAGGGAAGCCGCCGATCGCTTGCTGGCCCGCCTCGACGCCGGCTGGGAACCCGAATGGTTGCTCTCCCTGGTGTTGCCGAGTGTGATGAGCGACCCCAATAGGAAAGCGTTCTGGCTGCGCTACTTCCGCCAGGCCATCACGCCCGGGCAGTTCAGGGTGCAGGTGGAGCAGAACCTCGACGCTGACATCAGCGAGGTGCTGCCCCTCGTCCGGGCGCCGGCGCTCGTCATTCACGGAGCAGGCGACGTGTGGATTCCGTTCGATCACGGCAAGTACATGGCCGAGCACATACCCGACGCTCGCTTGCTGGAGCTGCCGACCAGCGATCACTTCCCGTACACCGATCACGGCATGCAGGTGGCCGAGGAGATCGAGGAGTTCGTCACCGGAACCAGGGAGGCGGCCGAACCGGATCGGCGGTTGGCCACCATCATGTTCAGCGACATCGTCAACTCCACGGCCACGGTCGCTGCCGTGGGAGATCGTCGCTGGCTCGAGCTTCTCCAGCGACACGACGACGTCGTCCGCAACGAGCTGAAGCGGTATCGGGGTGATGAGATCACGCACACCGGCGACGGCTTCCTCGCCGTGTTCGACGGTCCGGCGCGGGCGATTCGGTGTGCTCGGACCATCCAGGAGAGCGTCACCGAGAAGGGTCTGGAGGTGCGGATCGGGCTTCACACCGGCGAGGTAGAGCAACGAGGCGACGGCGTCGGGGGCATCGCCGTGCACATCGCTGCCCGAGTGGCTGCCGAGGCCGGCGCCGGCGACGTGCTGGTCAGTCAATCGATCCCTCCGCTCGTGGTGGGATCGGGGCTCGAGTTCACGAGCGCCGGCCGTCACAGCCTCAAGGGTGTGCCCGGCGAGTGGGAGCTGTTCCGGGCGCGGGTGTGAATCAGCGCTGGAAGCGCTCCACGTCGATCACATGTCGCTGGTGCTTGCCGCGCCCGATGATGCGATCGCCGACCGTGGCTGCCACCTCGAACGTGAGTTGGCTTCCGAGCACCCGAACCAGCTCGCCCGTGACCTCGACCTCCTCGCCCTCGCGGG
>JBPEXB010000430.1:0-1627 GCA_052032125.1 Acidimicrobiia bacterium | reverse complement strand
CACATCGCCGGTGCCGTGTACGTCGTCAGCGCCCTGCGCTACGGCTGCACGATGATCGTCGTCGAGGCCTTCGACGCCGAGGCCACGCCGCCACTACTGGCGAAGCACGGTGTCACGCTGGCCGGCGCCGGCACCCCGTTCCACATGGCGTATCTCGCCTATCAGCGCAACCACCCGGACGAGGCGCCGTTGTTCCCGAAGGCGCGTGCCTACATCGGTGGTGGCGCGCCCAAGCCGCCGCAGCTGCACCACGACATCAAGAACGAGATGGGCGGCGTCGGCATCGTGTCGGGCTACGGCATGACCGAGGCGCCGATCGTGACGATGGCGTCGGTGCGCGCTGCAGACGAGGAGCTCGCCAACACCGAGGGCGAGCCCGTCGAGGGCGTCGACATGCGTCTCGTGAAGCTCGACGGCTCCATCGCCGGGGCGGGCGAGGAGGGCGAGATCCGCCTGAAGGCGCCGATGCTCATGCGCGGCTACACGGACCCCGAGCTCGACGGAGCGGCCTTCGACGACGACGGCTACTTCAAGACCGGCGACCTCGGCCGGTTCACCGACGCCGGCAACCTGATGATCACCGGGCGGGTGAAGGACATCATCATCCGCAACATGGAGAACATCTCGGCCAAGGAGGTCGAGGACCTCCTGTTCTCGCATCCGGCCGTCGCCGACGCCGCGGTCATCGGCCTCCCCGACGACAAGACCGGCGAGCGGGTGTGTGCGGTCGTCGTCCCGCAGGACCCGGCGTCGCCGCCGGCGCTTGCCGACCTGCTCGACTGGACCGTCGAGAAGGGCCTCGCCAAGCAGAAGACGCCCGAACAGCTCGAGATCGTCGACGCCCTCCCGCGCAACCCCACCGGCAAGGTCCTCAAGTTCGAACTCCGCGACCGCTTCACCCCCTGACGGTTCTTGTAGACACATCCGGCTGTCAGGAGGCAGATCGGTCTACAAGAACGGTGTTTGGGGAGGGGTCAGGTGTCGCGGACGGCGGCGTAGGCCTCGCGGATCTCGTCGGGGTCGATGCCAGAGGGTTCGGTGATCTCGCCGTCGCCGAGGCCCCACGCCTCGATCACCTGGTCGGGGTTCACGCCCGCCAGCGCCGCCGTTGCCTGGACGCATGCGCCCTTGGCGACGTGTTCCTCGCCCGAGACCGTCTGCACCGGCCGTTCGGCGAGGTCGGCGAGGATCTGCCGGTAGGCGGCCGAACGGGAGCCACCACCGACGAGGCGGATCGGGGTGTTCGACAACGGGACGCCGGCCTCGTGGAGCGCGTCGACGCCGTCGAGTAACGAGCAGATAACGCCCTCGAACGCGGCCCGGGCGAGCTGGCCTCGGGTGGCGTCGCTGCGCAGCCCACGGATCTCGCCGGTGGCGTCCGGTCGGTCAGGGGTGCGCTCGCCGTCGAGGTAGGGGAGCAGCACCATGCCGCCGGCGCCGGGTTCCTCCTCGAGCGCGAGGCGACCGAGTTCGACCTCGTCGACGCCGAGCAGTCGTGCGACGGTGGCCGTCACCTTGGTGGCGTTGTTGGTGCAGACGAGCGGGAGGAAGCGACCGGTGGCGTCGGCGAAGCCGGCGACGGCTCCTGATGCATCGGCGGTCGGGGTCTCGGACACGGTGAAGGCCG
>JBPEXB010000043.1:0-8846 GCA_052032125.1 Acidimicrobiia bacterium | reverse complement strand
CGGTCCGACCCCAGGACGTCCACGACGCGACCGGCCGACTCGCTGTGCCAGCTCGAGCTGGGCGCCGATGGCGCGGCCACTGCGGACTCACCGGCGGCGGCGGGTGGTGGGGACATCGGGTCGTGGCCTCCGTGGCTTCGCCCCCACCGTGGCAAGCAAGAACCCGTCGCACCAGGGCCGATGGGTCGGCTGCGAAGGGCCGTACGACTCCGAGAGCGGGGTGATCGGCTCTACCCCTGATGCCCGTCCCCGGCATACCTTCGAGGCATGGCACGTGGTTCGTCGGGCGTGCGCGCGGTGATCGCATGACGCTGATCGGCTGGATCCTCCTGGGCATCGTCGGGTTCGCGATCGCGTTGCGCGCCAGCCGCCACGTGGCCGATCGAGCGACGAGCGTGGTCGAGCGGACGAACGCCTCACCGTTCTTCGTGGGCGTCGTGCTGCTGGCGATCGGCACCGACATCCCCGAGATCGTCAATTCGCTGATCACGTCGGCTGCCGGTCACGGCGATCTGAACGTCGGTGACTCGGTCGGATCCGCCCTCACCCAGGTCACCCTGGTGCTCGGCCTGCTGCCGTTCCTGGCGGGCCGAGTACGGACCGACAGCCAGGCGGTGCATGCCATCGGGGGTCTCACCGTCGCCGCCCTGGTGCTCGGAGTGGTGTTCGTGGTCGACGGCGCACTCGGCAGAGTCGAGTCGGCCATCTTGATCGGCGGGTGGGTGGTGGCCATGTGGGCCACCCGGCACGTCGGCCGCATCCCCGATCGGGCCGAGAGAACCCGGTCCGACGGCCCCATCCTGCGGCACGTGATGGCGGCGCTGTTCTTCCTGGCGATCGTGGGTGCGGGAGCGGCCCTGGCGGTGCTGGCCATGATCCGCATCGCCGAGCTCCTGGCAGTGCCGGAGTACGTCATCTCGTTCTTCGGCGCCTCGCTGGGAACGTCGCTGCCCGAGCTGATCGTCGACGTGACCGCCATCCGGCGCGGCGCGGTCGGGCTGGCCATCGGGGACGCGTTCGGCTCGTCGCTCGTCGATGCGACGCTGTCGCTCGGCATCGGGCCGCTCTTGTTCCCGATCACCGTCGATGCCTCGCGAGCCGTGCCGGGCGGTCTGTACGCAGCGGTGGCGGTGGCGCTGGCGACGATGCTGCTCGGGTGGCGGGCGGTCCACGACCGCCGCTCGGGTGCTGCGGTGTTGCTGCTGTATGCCGCCGCCTATGTGGTGGTGCTCCAGGTCTGATCAGCCGAGGTGGTCGATCAACCCCAGCAGGCCGACGGCGGCCGCCGCGATCCCCGTCTCGATGGCCGACTCGTCCATGTCGAAGCTCGCCGAATGCAGGTCGAGGCTGCGATCGCCGAACCCGACGCCGAGCCTCACGAGCGTCCCTGGCACGAGGTCGAGGTAGCGGGCAAAGTCCTCGGCACCCATGCTCATGTGGCTGTCGCGGATGCTGACCGAGCCGAAGGCGGCTGTGTAGACACCACGGAACACGTCGATCATGGTGCGATCGTTGACCACGGGCGGGATGCCGCGCTGGTAGCGCACGGTCACCTTGGCGCCGGAGACTTCCCCGACATGACGGATGAGCGACTCGATCATCGTCGGCAGGCTGTCCCAGAGCTCCCGGTCGCCGGTCCGGCACGTCCCGGACAGCTCGACCGAGGCCGGGATGACGTTGTCGGCGTGACCGCCGTTGATCCGGCCGAACACCATCACCAGCGGCTTGCGCAGATCGACCTGCTCGTGCAGCAGGCGTGGTACTTCGTTGACGATGCGTGCGGCCGTGGCGATCGTGTCCACCGTTTCGTGCGGCCGGGCCGTGTGGCCGCCCGGGCCCTCCACCAGGATCTCGAATCGGTCGGACGACGCCGTGATGGTCCCGGGCCGGAGGCCGAGCGCCTTGGCGGGGATGGACGGATCGACGTGGAAGGCCATGATCGCCTCCACACCGTCGACCAGCCCGTCTCGCACGATCTCGACGGCGCCGCCCGGGAAGACCTCTTCCGCCGGCTGGAAGATGAACCGCGCCCGCCCGTGATCGAGGCCGAGGCGATGGAGCAGGATCGCTGCGTAGGTGCCGATGGCCGTGTGGGCGTCGTGGCCGCAGGCGTGCATCACCCCCTCGACGGTGCTGCGGTGCTCGACGTTGGTCATCTCGACGATCGGGAGAGCGTCGAGGTCGGCACGGAACGCCACCAGCGGACCGCTGTCGCCCACCTCGGCGGTCAGCCCGGTGCGCGTCACGCGGGGCCTCACCGGCACGCGGTACGCCTCCAGTGCCTCGATCACCTTGGCGGTGGTGCGGGTCTCCTCGTGGCCGAGCTCGGGATGGGCGTGCAAGTCGCGCCGTAGCGCCACCGCGGCCGGCGCCAGCTCGGCGGCGAGGGTGTGGATGGCGTCGACGTCGTACGGCACGGTCCTCCAGCGAGTGCTCGTCGGTCCTCGCACGGTGTGCCCGGCAGGCGAGGAATGAGAGAGGGCGGTGGTCCGCCCTGGGTCGGAGTGTAGTGGTGGTGCTGTGGGCTCCGCCCGGGCCGACTGGCCCCAATGGGGCCGCAAGAGGTCCAATCGACCCGGGTCTACACTTCGCTGATGAGCACGATCCGGGTGGCCGGGGCGCAGATCAACCTCCGGGTCGGCGACCTGGAGCACAACGAGCGGCGCATCCTCGAGTCGATGGAGTGGGCCGAGTCTCAGTCGGCCGACGTGCTGCTGCTGCCCGAGCTGGCGATCGCCGGCTACCCGCCCGAAGACCTCGTGCTGCGTCCCGGGTTCGTGGACGGCAACCGCCACGTGCTCGAGCGGCTGGCGGCGGCCTCGGGTCGCACCGTGACGGTGGTCGGCTTCGTGGATCGCGCCTCGGGGGAGGACCGAGGGGCGGCCGACGCGGAAGCGCGACACGTGGCCAACGCCGTGGCGCTCCTCCACGAGGGCTCGGTCGAGGGCGTCTATCACAAGGTCCTGCTGCCCAACTACGGGGTGTTCGACGAGGACCGCTACTTCGTGCCGGGCGGCCACCTCGACGCGGTGTGGGACGTGGGCGGCGTCACCGTGGGGGTCTCGATCTGCGAGGACATCTGGGTCGCCGACGGGCCTCCCGCTCGCCAGGCGAAGGCCGGCGCCCAGATCCTGCTGAACGTGAACGGCTCGCCCTTCCAGATCGCCAAGGACTCGCTGCGCGCTCGCCACATCGTCCGCCAGGCGACCGACTCGGCCGTCCCGGTCGTCTATCTGAACCTCGTCGGGGGTCAGGACGAGCTGGTCTTCGACGGGGCGTCGATGGTCGTGGACCGGCACGGCGTGCTCCAGTACCGGGCCCCGTCGTTCGAGGAGCACCACTTCGTCCTGGATGTGGAAGTGGGTGCCGAGCTGCCGGGAAGCCGGCCGGTCACGGTTCGCGAGGCACCGCTCGACCAACCCGACCCGCTCCTCGATCCGCCCTCCGCCGAGCCGCTCGAGCCACTCGAGGAGACCTACCGCGCCATCACCCTCGGACTCCGCGACTACGTCCACAAGAACGGGTTCTCGAAGGTGGTCATCGGGCTGTCGGGCGGCATCGACTCGGCGCTGACCGCCGCCATCGCCGCCGACGCCCTCGGACCAGACGCCGTTCGCGGGGTGACGATGCCGTCCAAGTTCAGCTCCTCCGGCTCGGTCGACGATTCGGCAGAGCTGGCCCGGCGTCTCGGCATCCGGTTCGACGAGATCCCCATCGCCGACCTGTTCGCCGAGTACGAGCGTGCGCTGGCCGGCGTCTTCGCCGGGACCGAGTTCGGCGTGGCGGAGGAGAACATCCAGGCTCGCATCCGTGGGGCGCTGCTGATGGCGATCTCCAACAAACACGGCGAGATGGTGCTGGCCACCGGGAACAAGTCGGAGATGGCGGTGGGCTACGCCACGCTCTATGGCGACATGGCCGGCGGGTACGCCGTCCTCAAGGACGTCTTCAAGACGCTCGTGTACCAGCTGGCGGTGTGGCGCAACGAGCAGGGCGAGGTGATCCCGCCTTCGACGATCCACAAGCCTCCGTCGGCCGAGTTGCGACCCGACCAGCTCGACTCCGACAGCCTCCCTCCCTACGAGCTGCTCGACCAGGTGCTGGCCGGGTACGTCGAGGAGGACCTGTCGGTGGATGCCATCGTCGCCCAGGGCTTCGACAGGGCGCTGGTGGAGCGGGTCGCTCGGATGGTCGATCGCAACGAGTACAAGCGACGTCAGGCCGCGCCCGGAGTGAAGATCACCGGCAAGGCGTTCGGACGGGATCGCCGGCTCCCCATCACCAACGGTTGGCGACGTGGGTGACGCTGATCTGGCGCTGCACAACGGAACACCCCTCGATGCGCCGGTGGTGCCGCTGTCGGATCCGATGGTCAGCCGGGGTGATGGTTGCTTCGAGGCCCTTCGCTCCTACGAAGGCGCCATGTTCGGGCTCGACGCCCATCTCGAGCGGTTGCGGTCCTCCGCCGAGCGCTTGTCCATCGAACTCCCGCCGATCGCGGACATCGCCGACTGGGCGCAGCGAGTGGCGCTCGATCGGGGCGACGGGGTCGTGCGGATCTTCGCTTCCTCCGACTCCGGGTCGCCGAACGTGTACGTCTTCTCGGCGCCCCTCCCCGAGATACCCGACCGCTTCCGGCTGATGCCGGTCGAGGCGCCCTGGCACCCGGCGGGAGCCGAGTGGCAGCTCGCCGGGGTCAAGACCCTGTCCTACGCGCCGAACATGGCCGCCACCCGCACGGCTCGGCGGGCCGGGTTTCACGACGCCCTGCTGATCGGCCGCGACGGCACGCTGCTCGAAGCCCCCACCGCCGGGGTGTTCTGGGTGCGTGACTCGGTCCTGGAGACGGCCAGCCACGATCTGGGTGTGCTGGCGTCGGTCACCATGGGGTTCGCACTCGACCAGGCTCGGGAGTCCGGAATCGAGGTGCGGCCCGGACGCTACCCGAGGTCCTGTCTCCACGAGGCCTCGGAGGTGGCGATCCTGTCCACGACGAGGGAGATACGCCCCGTCGTCGCCGTCGGGGATCTCACGTTCGAGCCGGGACCGGTCACGAGCACGCTGGCGGCCGCCTACGACCGGGCCGTGGCGGACGAGAAGCGGAAGCTCCGCTGACGCCGGGAACTTGCTTCGCCGCACCGGGCGTTGACTGGGCATGACACGATCTCGCGCGAGACAGCGCGCGGCGTGGCTGCTCGCGGCCCTGATGGTCGTGACGGCCTGCAACCGGGGAGGCGACGAGTCCGTCGAGACGACTTCGACGCCCACGAGCAGTGCTGTGACGACGGCCGCCACGGTCGCCACCACGACCACCGAATCGACCCTGGAGAGCACCGTCGCCACCACGACCGCGGTGGTCATCGGCATGCCCAGCTACGAGGTGCTCGAATCGGCGGATGGCGACGACGACTCGCTGATCGTGGTCATCGAGCCCGGTAGCTACACGAACGTCGAGCTCGAGAACCTGGTGTTCGACATCGTCGACCGTTTCGCCCCCGCCACCGCGGTCGTGGTCGACATGCAGGAGGCGGCGGACCTGTTGCTGCTCGACGAACTCGATGCGGCCCAGCAGAGCTTCCTGGCCGAGCACACGGTGCTCCAGATCGAGGACGGCGTCGAGGTGACGTTCCTCGGTCCCTACTCGGACCTCCCCGCCCTCACCGTCGGGTCCTGACCTCCGCAGGCTGAAGCCCGTTCAAGAACGGCCTGCACATCGGCCGATACCTTCCACGATGACTGTTCACGCCGCGGATGTCCGCGTGCTCGTGGTCGACGCCGATCCGGTGGCGAGGGGGATCACCGCAAACGTGCTCGAAGCTGCTGGTTTCCCTGTCGTGGGCCAGGCGGCTGACGACACCCAGGCGCTCGAGATGGCAGCCGCCACCAACCCCAACGTCGCCATCGTCGATGCCGAGCTCGGGGGCATGGGACCCGCCACGCTGGCCCGGCGCCTGCGGGAGGTCGGGGCCCATCGCATGGAGATCATCGCTCAAGCAGGCTTCACCCAGGCGGCAGCTCTGGGCGAGATGGTCGCCGGTGGCACGTCGGCCTACGTCATCAAGGGCAAGCCCGCCGAGCTCATCGCCGCCACCCGGGCGGTCACCAGCGGCTCAGGCCTGATGTCGGCGGAAGCGAGCCGGCCGGTGCTGGAGGAGATCCAGAAGCTGTACGACCGCGAGCGGGCCCGCAACGGTGAGCTCGAGCAGATGGTCACCCAGCTCCAGGCGCTGTCGGTCACCGACTGGCTCACCGGTCTGAAGAACCACGGCTACTTCTTCGATCGGCTCTCCGAGGAGCTGGAACGTTCTCGCCGGTACGACCGGCCGCTGGCCGTGATCGTCGCCGATCTCGACGACTTCAAGTCGATCAACGACGCCTACGGCCACTCGAGTGGCGACGCCGTGCTGCGCACCATCGGCGAGATCTTCCGCACCCAGCTCCGTGAGGTGGACGTCGCCTGCCGGATCGGCGGAGAGGAGTTCGGCGTCATCATGCCGGAGACGGGCTCCGACGGGGTGATCAGAGTGTCCGAACGGCTGCGGCATGCCGCCATGACCGCGTCGGTGCCGGGAGTCGGGTCCGTCACGATCAGCCTCGGCGCCGCCGTGTTCCCGGACCACGCAGAGGTCAGGGACGAGCTCGTGGACGCGGCCGATCAAGCGCTGTACGTGGCCAAGGCCCAGGGCAAGAACCAGACGGTGCTGGCCGGCCAGGGCACCGGTGCCGAATCGCGCCGCTCGCGGTCCCGCGCCGAGCCGCTCACCACCACGCTGCTGCGGGCGCTGCGGTTCCGCAACGAGCCGACCGCCGCCCATTCCGAGCGGGTCGCCGAGCTGGCCACCGGGCTCGCCACTCACATGGGCCTGCCGAGTCACGAGGTGCGGACGATCCGGACCGCCGCCCTGCTGCACGACATCGGCCGGCTCACGCTGCCCGACAGCCTGCTGTCCAACACGGGGGCGTTATCAGAGGAGGAGTGGTCGCTCATGCGCCGCCACCCCCAGGCTGCCTTCGAGCTCCTGACGGGCAGTTTCGACACCGACGTCTGCCGGATCGTGTTGACCCATCACGAGCACCTCGACGGGTCGGGCTATCCGACGGGTCTGCGGGGTGACGAGATCCCGTTGGCGTCCCGCATGCTGCTGGTCGCCGACGCCTACGACGCCATGACCTCGCACCGGCACTACCGGGGCGCCATGAGTGTTGAAGCCGCCCTCCAGGAACTGCGCGCCGTGGCCGGTGCCCAGCTCGATCCCGACGTCGTCGCCGCCTTCGAGGCGATGATCATGCGCCCGCCCAACGTCGTGCCCTTCCCGGCTCGCCAGGTCGGCTGAGCGCGGTCAGCGCAGCAGCAGCGAGGCCACCAGCAGGAAGCCGCCGAACCCCACGATGTCGGTCGACAACGTGAGGAAGATGTTGGAGGCCAGCGCCGGATCCAGCCCGAGCCGGCGCAGCAGCAGGGGGATCCCCGATCCCACCAGCGTGCCGAGGGTGACGTTGGCCACCGTGGCGAGGCCCATCGTCAGCCCGAAGGTGACCGAGCCGCCGAAGATCGTCCCGACGATGGTGGCGAGCACCCCGATCGGCAACGCGTTGATGGCGCCGATCGACACCTGTTTGGCGAGCACGGTCCCGGCCTTGCTGGGGGTGACGTCGTCGACCGCCATGCCCCGGATCACGACCGCCAGGCTCTGCGCGCCGGCGTTGCCACCCAGCAGGGCGACCACCGGCATGAGGGCGGCGAGCACCGGGCCGACGTCGGTGATCACCTCGGTCTGTCGTTCGATCACCAGCGCCACCACGACCGCCATCGCCAGGTTGACGACCAGCCAGGGGAGGCGCATCGAGACCGACCGCAGCACCGGGGTGAACACGGTCTCCTCGGCCCCGGCGCCCATGGCGGCCGCGAAGTCCTCGGAGGCCTCGGCCTGGACGGCCTCGATCAGCGCCTCCTGGGTCACCATGCCGATGAGCGTGCTGTCGTGGTCGACGACGGGGATGCCGAAGAGGCCGTACCGCTGGGCCAGCTCGGCGACCTCCTCTCGGTCGGTCTCCGGCAGGACGGCCACCGGCCGCTGCACCATCGTCTCGTCGAGACCCACGCCCGGGCGGGCGAACACGAGGTCGCGGAAGGAGACGACCCCGACCAGGCGGCGCTGATCGTCGACGACGTACACGTACGACAGGTCTTCGATGTCGTCGTGGAGCTGACGGAGTCGCTCGATCGCCTCGCCGGTGGTGATACCGGCCTGGAGCGCCGCCACGTCCGTCGTCATCAGACCGCCGGCGGCGTCGGACGGGTACTGCAGGAGCGACCGGATCTCGGAGGAGACCTCAGGGTCGAGTCGCTCGAGGACCGCCTCTTGCTCGTCGGGGTCGAGCGCCGCGAGCAGATCGGCCGCCATGTCGCCGTCCATGGCGGCGATGACCTCGGACACCTGTTCGTCCGGGAGCTCGTCGAGGATCTCGGCCCCCAGGTCGGGGCGCATCTCGTCGAGCACGTTGCCGGCCGGGATCGGGTCCAGCTCGGCCAGGAGGTCGGCGGCGGCGTCGGCGTCCAGCTCCTCGAGGATGTCGGCGGCGTCGTGCGGGTCGGCGACCGCCAGCGCTTCCCACTCCTCGCTGTGGGTGTCGAGGTAGGCCTCGACGGCGTCCGGCTCGAGGCGCGCCTGGCTCCGGAGCCGCTGGGCGAACTCGCGGGGTCGGAGCAACCGGAACCTCATGTGTGCCTCTCGTGACGAGCGAGCGCCAGCGTATAGGGGAGATTGCTCCCGTGAGGTGCTGGGTGGAGCGGTTGGTCCCGGGTCCCGGGCTCCGGGTTCCGGGTTCCGGGACCCGGGCTCCGG
>JBPEXB010000429.1:0-3108 GCA_052032125.1 Acidimicrobiia bacterium | reverse complement strand
GCGCTCTCGGCCGGGGCCGTGAGGAAGTTGCCGCCGAGGGCGTCCTCGGGGGCAAAGGCGATCGCGTGGAGCGCCCCGTCCACGGCGCCCCAACGATCACCGAGCGCGGCGACGAGGGCTTCCATGTCGGACGGCTCGTTGATGTCGAGCTCGAAGATGTCGGGCGGGCTCGGAAGTCGTTGCGCGGCTCGCTCGGTGAGCCGCATGCCGCGTCCGAACCCGGTCAGCACGATCTCGGCACCCTGCTCCTGTGCGACCCGGGCGGTGTGGAAGGCGATCGAACCGTCGGTCAGGACTCCCGTGATCACGAGTCGTTTTCCATCGAGCAGCACACGGCCTCCCGGTCTCGTCGTTGACGAGAGACAGTAGTGAGTAGTCAGTAGCCAGTACTGAGTACTCAGTACCTGGGTACCGATATTGCGCGACAGGCCAGGCACCGACGCCGTACCGTGCACTCGTGCACATCGAGTCGCTCCCCGACATCCCCGGTCTGGTCGCTCGTCCGATGACGCTGTCGCCGGACGACGGGCGGATCGTGGCGTCGCTCGTCGACGCCGAGGCGCGGCTGGGCGGCCACGAGTCGGTGAGCAACCCGGCCGACATGGTCAAGGACATCGGATTCATCCCCGAGCTCGACCCCGAACGAGACACGCTGATCCTCGAGATACCCAGGGCGGGAGCCCCGTCCACGCCGGTGGGCTATGCGATCGTGCGGAGCTTCCGGGAGTCCCCCGGTCCACGGGTGCTGCGGCACATGGTGAAGATCGACCCGGCATTCCGCCGCCGCGGCCTTGGATCGGCGGTGCTCGACGCCTGCCTCGCCCGCCTCGAGGCGATCCGTGCCGAGATCGGCCCCTCGGATCCGCCGGGGACGCCGGTCGTCTTCCGTACCACCATCGGCTACGACGCACCCGGCGGCCTGGCGCTCATGGACCAGCGGGGATACCGGGCGGTGGCCTACTGGGCGGACATGGAGCGACACATCTCGGACCTGCCGCACCGTGACCTGCCAGAGGGCGTGGAGCTCCGACCCGTGGAGGCCTCGCACCTGCGCACGATCTGGGAGGCCGACGTCGAGGCGTTTCGGGACCACTGGGGCTTCGTCGAACCGACCGAGGACGGCTTCCAGGAGTTCCTCGAGTTCCCCCACACCGACCACAGCCTCTGGACGGTCGCCTGGAGCGGTGACGAGGTCGTCGGACAGATTCGCTCGTTCATCGACCACGCCGAGAACGAGCAGCTGGGGCAACGCGTCGGCTGGACCGAAGAGATCTCGACCGCCAGGGCGTGGCGAGGAAAGGGCATCGCCGGCGCCCTGCTCTGCGAGAGCCTGCGCCGCCTGGCCGACCGGGGCATGGAGATCGCCCGTCTCAGTGTCCACACCGACAATCCGCACGGCGCGTTCCGGCTGTACGAGTCGTACGGCTACAAGGAGACCAACCGCAGCACCGAGTTCGAGCGCACGAGGGAATCCTGACGTCAGGCGCGGTGGGCTTGGAGCTCCTCCAACGACGCCCACTCGAGGGTCCGAGCGTGCGTGGCCTCGAGCACCACCTTGGGCGCCATGCCGGCGTCCCGCGCCTGGACCCAGCGAGAGGCGCACAGACACCAGCGATCGCCGCTCTTCAGGCCCGGGAAGTGGTACTGCGGCATCGGCGTCGACAGGTCGTTGCCGACCCGGGTCGAGAACTCGAGGAACTCGTCCGTGACGATCACACAGACCGTGTGAACTCCGTGGTCGTTGGCGTCGGTGTTGCAGCAGCCGTCACGGAACCACCCCGTCATGGGGTCGATCGAGCAGTCGTAGAGGTCGCCCCCGAGCACGTTCTTGGCCACGGGCGAAGTGTATGTCGTCGCGCCGCCGAGCGAAGCGAGCTACTGCGCAGGCAGCCGGCGCGGGCGGCCGGCGAGCACGGGAACGCCGGGTGCGTAGTGGACCACGTCGGGCGGCCGGGTGCCGATGTCGTAGCCGGCGGCCGCCACGAACTCGTCGTCGAGCCGGGACACCGTGCCCTGCCGAAGTGGCCAGGCCGGATGATCGACGCCCGCTTGCCACACGCCGGAACCTCGGGCCGAGAAGAGACGCCATCGGGACGTGAGGAAGTCGGCCAGCTCATCGGTGGGATCGGCGACGGCACCGACGAGGACCTCGACGAGGCTCGTGGCGCCCCGGTGCTCGGGCCACCGACGCCTGGCTCGGTAGACGATCCGTCCCGGAGATCGATCGATCGTCATGGCCGACCACATGTACGGAAGCCCGTAGGCGAGTCGGGCGGTGGCCACCGGCAGCAGCCGGGTGGCGTCCAGGGAGTCGAACCAGACGCCAGGAGCGCCGTCAGGGCCTCGCACGTACGTCCGCACGTTGGTCTCGGGAAAGGTCCCCAGATAGGGGACGGACGGCCCGCGCCGCAGGCCGATGCCTCGCATCTGGAACGGCACCAGGCTCACCCAGGCCGCGCCGTCGAACGTGTCGACTTCCACGCCCGGGGGCAGCCGTCGGGCCACCTGCGAGGGGTCGACGGACCAGTGCAGGAAGGCGACGTCCTCCCAGGTCTGTCGGAGCAGCGGATCGCGCAGGGGGGACGGGCGGGCGGACGCCTGAGCGCCAGGGTCCCCAGCAGACATCTTCGTCACCTCGAGGCGGGAGGGCTCTCGAGGTCCTTGTGATCCGGCTCGTTCTCCGCCACCTCTTCCCGCCGGCTTTCGGCGACGAGCACGCCATACAGCACGCCGCCCCAGACGCCGAGGAAGGTCACGGCGACGCCGACGACGAAGATCAGGGTGTCGCCGCTCATCTGGACCGCTCCCCCGCCAGGAGCAACGCGCCCAGCGACCACAGGGAGGGGACCCACACGCCGACGAAGACGCCTTCGAGGCGGTCGACGTTGAACCACAGGTACACCGAGAACAGGAAGCTGGCCAGCCCGGCGACCAGGAACAGCAGCTTGATGGCCATCATCCTCGACGCCCGATCGGTCGACTTGGTGAGCAATGCCATGAGAAAACTCCTTTCAGGGGGTCTACGGACCGAGCCAGTCCCCTGGACTGGCTCGGGTGTGCTCCACCGGTACTGAGTACTGAGTACTGAGTACTTGGTACTGCGGCGGC
>JBPEXB010000428.1:0-1763 GCA_052032125.1 Acidimicrobiia bacterium | reverse complement strand
CAACCCGACGTCAGGGAGCGCCACAACGTTGTCCTCCATGATCGTGGTGGTGGTTGTGGGCGAAGCCGTCGTTGCGGTTGTCGTGCCGGCAGTTGTGCCGACTGCGAGCGTGGTGGTGGTGCCGTTGTCGAACGGACCGACTTGTGCCAGCGCCAGCACGAGCGTCGCAGCGACTGCGGCGGCGACCGTCGATGCCAGCAGCGTCAGTCCCCAACGCCGTGGCTCCCTCGACCGGCGCACCAGGCCGCCGGTCTGACGCTGGGCCGGGCTGAGTCGCCGCTCACCGAGGTCCGACTCGTCGAGCCACGATCGCAGGTCGGCGTGCCACTCCGGCTCCACGACGTCGTCGCTGACCTCGACCGAGAGCGCTGCGGCGATCCCGGGTTGCGCCTCCCAGGCGGCCCGCCAGTCGTCGGGCACGTCCTGCGCGATGGCCTGCACCGCCCGGCCCACTGCTTGGCGGGAGGCGTCGCCGCCGGCGGCCAGCGCACCAGCCGCCAGGATGGGATCGCCGAGCCGCAGCGCCAGGTCGGCCGCGTCGCTCGCCAGCTCGTCGTCGCCATCGACGGCGGCCCTGGTCACCATCAGGTCGACCGCCGCTCCGTACCAGCCGGCGTGCAGGAGCACGTCTGTCAGGTTCTCCGCCGCCGCCTTGGGCCATGCGCCCGAGCGGCGCTGTTCGATCTTCATCGCCAGGGCCTCGGTACGAAGCCGCCAGCGCAACCCGTTCGCCCCGGCGGGCGAGCGCTCGAGCGCCTGGGCCGCAGCCTCCGCTGCCCCGTCGAGCTCTCCTTTGGCCAGGAGTGCCTCGGCGCGTCGATGCCAGGTGCCGTTCTCCCAAGCCGGAAGGAAGAGGGTGACCAAGGCGCGCTCGACCACGTTGGCCGCCAGCGCCTCGTCCGGTCGACCGAACCGCAGGGCCAGCTCCTGTCGCCCGATGGCGGTCAGGAACTGGGCAGCGGTGGCGGCCGGATCGTCCCCGGCGCTCTCGACCTGTGCGAAGTCGTGGCGGGCACGGCCGGCGAGGCCGCGCAATGCCAGTGCTCGACCATGCCAGGCTCGCTCGGCCAGCGCGTCACCGCCGTCTCCCGAGTCGGTCAGGAGCTCGTCGAAGAGTTGCTCGGCCCGGGTCGCCTCGCCGCGATCGAAGGCCAGCCACGCGCGGTTGGTCCTGGCGTTGCGCTGCTGGCGGGGGGTGCCGTGCAAGCCGATCAGCTCGAGACCGCGCTCCACGGCTCGGTCGGCCTCGTCGGCGAACCCGAGGCGGGCGACGGTCCGGCCACGGAAGGTCAGCAGCGACCCGAGCTTGTGGTGAGCGCCCTGGGTGTGGGCCTCCCACTCGGCGATGGCGATCGTCACTTCGGCTTCCTGGGGGAGCTGCTGGTTGTCCAGCACCGACGCCAGGGAACCGAGCGCGTCGATCCGCTCCTCGCCGGCGAGCAACGGCACTGCTGCCCGGAGATCGGCGAGCGCCAGATCGGAGTACGCAGCGCTGCTGAGCGCCAGCGCCCGAGCCAGCAACAGGCGGCCGTGCTGTTGGGGTTCGGTCGTGGCGCCTTGGGCCAGAGCACGGAGCGCGCGTTCGACGGCCTCGCTGGCCGCCGCATCGTCGGTGACCCGCGCCGTCTCGGCGATGGCCGCCCAGCGGTCGAAGGCCTGCTGCCAGTCGCCGGCATGCTCGAGGTGATGCGCAGCGGCGCGATCGCGGCCGGGGCGATCGGCGAGCGCGTCGGCGATCGCCCGATGAGCGGCTCGAACCCGTG
>JBPEXB010000427.1:0-5339 GCA_052032125.1 Acidimicrobiia bacterium | reverse complement strand
GGGACCTCGGCAGGGATGGAGGCAAACCTCGCTTCGCCGTAGACGAGGTGCTCGTAGATCTCGTCGGTGAGCACCCAGATCCCGTGCTCGTGCGCCCAGCGGCCGATGGCGGCCACCTCGTCGGCCGCGTAGACGGCCCCCGTGGGGTTCGACGGCGACGTGAAGATGAGGAGCTTGGTCCTCTCGGTGCGTGCGTCCTCGAGCTGGTCGACGGTCACCTTGAACCCGTCGGCGGCCGTGGTTGCGATCGGCACCGTCACACCCTCGGCCAAGCCGACTGCGGATGGGTAGGTCACCCAGTAGGGAGCCGGCAGCAGCACCTCGTCGCCAGGATCCACCAGGCACTGCACGGTGGCGTACACGGCCTGCTTCCCGCCGTTGGTGATCATCACCTGCGCCGGATCGACCTCATACCCGGAGTCGCGTTCGGTCTTGGCGGCCACGGCCGCTCGCAGCGCAGGGAGCCCCGGTGCCGGGGTGTATTTGTGCATCGCCGGGTCACGGGCGGCCTCCACGGCGGCTTCGACGATGGCGTCCGGTGTGGGGAAGTCGGGTTCCCCGGCCCCGAAGCCGATGACGGCCTGGCCGGCGGCTCGGAGCTGGTTGGCCTTGGCCGTGATGGCCATCGTGGCCGATTCGCTGATGCCTTCGATTCGCTGCGATACTCCCGGCATGGCGGCCTCCCGGGCCCGTTGCGCGTCAGAGGACGATAGACCAACCGTGACCACCGGATTGCACTCGATCACGATCCCCGAGGAGCTGCGCCCCGCCGACGGCCGCTTCGGTTCCGGTCCCTCCCGGGTGCGCCAATCCACACTGGACGCCCTCGCCGCCACCGGTGACTCCTACATGGGCACGTCGCATCGTCGGCCGGGCGTGCGTGACGTCGTCGCCGCCCTGCAGGAGGGGTTCGCCCAGATGTTCGAGCTGCCCGCCGGCTACGAGGTCGTGCTCGGCAACGGCGGCGCCACCGGCTTCTGGGATGCGGCGCTGTTCGGGCTGATCGACCGCCGGAGCCAGCACCTGTCCTTCGGCGAGTTCTCGTCGAAGTTCGCCACCGCGGTGGCGGCGGCCCCGCACCTCGAACCGCCGATGGTCATCGAGACGGAGCCCGGCACCCACCCCCATCCGGTGCCGACCGAGGGCGTCGACGTGTACGCGCTCACCCACAACGAGACATCGACGGGTGTCACGATGCCGATTCGCCGGGTCGAGAGCGGCGGCCTCACGGTCGTCGATGCCACCTCGGCAGCGGGCGGGATCCCGGTGGATCCGGATGCGTTCGACGTGTATTACTTCTCGCCGCAGAAGGCGCTCGGGGGCGATGGCGGGCTCTATGTGGCGTTCTGCTCTCCCGCCGCGGTCGAGCGGATCGAACGGCTGGCTGGGTCGACCAGGTGGATCCCGTCGTTCCTCTCCCTGGGGCTCGCACTGGACAACTCACGGAAGAACCAGACCTACAACACGCCGGCGCTGGCGACGATCTTCATGCTGCGCGACACCGTCGAGTGGATCAACGCGTCCGGCGGGCTCCGCTGGTCGGCCGGACGCTCCGCCGACAACGCCGCCGCGCTCTACACGTGGGCGGACGCCCACGAGGTCGCCGAGCCATTCGTCGCCGATCCGGCGATGCGCTCACCGGTGACCGCGACCATCGACTTCGACGACTCCGTCTCCGCCGATGACCTCGCCGCCATCCTGCGATCGAATGGCATCGTCGACACCGAGTCCTACCGGAAGCTGGGGCGCAACCAGCTGCGGATCGGCCTGTGGCCCGCGGTGCCGCGCGGCGACGTCGAAGCGCTCACGGCCTGCATCGACTACGTGATCGCCGCCCTCGACCGCTGATCAGACCTCGACCGGGACGATGCCGGGTGGCGGTTCGAATCGTCCCGCCAACTCGACGTCCATGCGGGCCAGGGGGTGGACGACCGGGATCACCGTCGCCCCGTGCTCTTTGGCTGCGATGAGGCGCTCGGCATGCCCACCCGGGATGAACACCGTTGCGCCGACGCCGCCGACGGTCGGTACGAGCATCACGGTTGCCTCTTCGGGAGGGTGGAGGCGCAGGGTGAGGTCGAGGAACGCCAACCCTCGCGCCACGGCTCGGCTGGCGACGAACCCCTGAGCGGGCAGCCGTCCGAGCGCGTCGGCGCGGCTCAGGACCGCCGTGGTGCCGGCGCCCATCGAGAGGATGCCGACCGAGGGAAACCGCCCCAAGCGCTCGGCCAGCCCCTCGATCCAGTCGTCGTCCAGTGCCGCCTGGCGAAGGAGTGACACGGCGTCGGGCCCTGCGGCCGCCGCCCGCCCCACGGCAAGCAGGGGAGGCGACGAGCGAAAGCCGGCGTCGATTGCCTGACTCACCGCCATGGCCTCTGAGCCGCTCGCCGTCAACGCCTCGAGCACTGCGAGCGCCACCGAGACCGTGTCGGCTTCGGCCGCTGCCTCGGCGGTCTCGAGGAGCTGGAGGGGGCCGGGCATCATGGTGGGTCCGACACGCAGCGAGCCGAGGTCAACGACCTCGGCTCGGGTGCTTGGCGAATACCGACCGGCTACTGCCCGGACGGAGCCTCGGGAGCGTCGTCGTCGCCATCCATCATGTCCTGGACCTTGTCCTTGGCCTCGCCGGCCATCTCCTTGGCCTTCTCGGCGGCCTCGCCTGCGGCTTCCTTCGCCTTCTCGGCCATCTCGCCGGCCTTCTCCATGGCCTCGCCGGCCGCTTCCTTGGCCTTCTCGGCGGCGTCGCCTGCCATCTCCTGCGCCCGGTCCACAGCTTCGCCGGCGCTCTCCTTGGCCTTGCCGAACCAGCCCTTGATGGTGTCCATCACACCCATGTCGTCTCCCCGATGGTCGTTGAATGACGGCTGGATTGTAGGGACGGCGGCGAGGGCGCCGCCACCAGCGTGCGTGTGGTTCGCGTCTCGTCGACGGGGCGTGTCAGTAGGCCTCGTACACGACGATGTTGCCGGCCGGGTCGGTCAGGAGCACCTCGTCGCCGTCATTGCTCCACACCGGGTCGGGGGAGCACCAGTAGAGCTCGTCAACCGTGTCCTCTCCGCAGCCGACGTACACGACGAACTGAGCCCCGGCGGCGACCGTGAACCCGTCGGGGACCACGAAGCGATGCACCGATGAGCCATCGCGCAGCACGAATCCGCCGAGATCTGCAGAGTCGCCACCGCGGTTCTCGAAGACGACGAACTCGCCGTTGAGGTCGTCCTCGTCGCGCCCGGGCGGATCGGCCTGGATGGCCACCACCCCGATCTCGACCCCGGTCGCCTCTCCGCAGGCTCCCTCGGCCCACATGCCCACCCGGCGCTCCATCGCCAGCGCTTGGGCGTCGGCCAGCTCGTCCTGGCGGGCCACGTTGGGTGCGAACGGCCGGGCGATCACCAGTCCCTGCGCCGCCAACGAGGCATTGACGTGGGTGCCGTCGACCCAGACGTAGCGGAGCAGCCGCCCGAACCGGTCGGTGTCTTCCACGTCTCGCTCGAGGACCACCTCAGCCGCATCGACCAGGGCGATGAGCGAGGCCCGGGCGGCGTCGCCGAGGCACTCGCCGCGTTCGGGTGCGTTGATGCCGATGAGTCGCACGCGGGTCTCCTCGCCGTCCAGGTCGACCACGAGCGAGTCGCCGTCCTCGACGCGGATCACGAATGCCTCCTCGCCGTCCGGCACGGTCGACGCCGAGGTCGTGACGCCGGAGGTCGAGACCGGAGTGGGTGAAGTGGCCTCGGCATCCGGGTCCTCGTCCGTCGCGTCTGAGCACGCCACCAGGGCGAGGCACAGGATCGCGACGCCGAGGAACGGCAGCCGGGCGGACGGGCGAGACACGCCTGTCAGCGACGCCCGAACAACCTCTTGAAGAAGCGGCCGATCGCCGCTCCCAACGTCGAGAGGAAGAGCGAGATGCCCCGGACTTCGGCCGCCTCGATGGCGTCTGCTTCCTCCTCGGTGGAGGCACCGAGCTTGGCCTCCAGGCAGGCGACGAACTCCTCGATGAGCTTCTGCGACATCTGGTTGATGAGGCCGGTGCGCCCGAACTGAGCGGCAGCGCCCGAGAGGGTGACGTCGGCTTCGACGGTCACGCTCGCCCCGCTGCCGGCCTCGACGACCGAGTAGTCGACCTTCACCTGGCCGCGGGAGCCTCCTCGCTTGTCCACGCCCTTGCCGGCGATGTGTCCCGAGCGGGCCGCGGCATCCGAGGTGACGTTGGCCTGGCCTTCGAACGTGGCCGTCATCGGCCCGAGTTTGACCGAGACGGTGCCGTCATAGGATCCGTCGCCGTGGTCGGCGGTCAGCTCGGCGCCCGGCAGGCATTGGGAGACGGCGGGCACGTCCTGGAAGAACGTGTAGACCGTGTCGGCGCTCTGGGCGACGTTGAACTCCTGAGTGATCTTCATGCGATGTCCGTCCCTCGGGTCCGCCTGATCGTAGTGGTCGGCTCAGGGCCTCACTCGGTGACACCGACGGTGCCCCCGTGGGGCCCGAGGGCGTAGAACACGTTCAGCTGGCCGTGCCCGTTCAGGTCACCGGGCGCGCCGTCGTCTCGGTAGCGGTAGAGCGGCCATCCGTTGTAGGTGGTCTGGAGGACGCCGTCCTCGCGCGCCACGGTTCCCACCATGGTCGGATCGATTCCCGGCCCCAGGGTGTCGAGGGCGTCGGCTCGATGCGGCGCCCAGACGCCTTCGCACTCGTCCACGCAGGTGGGCGCCGACTGCCGGTCGGTCACCAGGAGATACAGGGTGTAGCCCTCGCCGTCCACCACGATGTCCCCGAAGGGCGACGGCCCAGTGGTCAGCGCCACGGCCGGCGCCGTGGTGGTGGCGGGCACAGTCGTCGAGGTTGCGGCCGTCGTGGCGGCGGACGCCGCGCTCGTCACCGGAGTCTCTCCGTCGTCGGAAGCTGCCCCGCAGGCGGCGAGCACGAGGCAGGTCAGGAGGACGGAGAACGTGCGCATCGGCGGATCGTACCGGCGGCCGTTTCGCTACTCGTCGGACCGGACGTCCTCCAGGAGACGCCGGAGCGGAGCCGGCATGCGCTCGACCGAGATGGCTGCCGCAAAGGCTCCTGCGTAGCGGACCTTGCGCCCGGAGCGGATACCCATGAAGCGATGGAGTTGCGCGTCGAGCGGCATGTCCCGCCACGCCGGCTGCTGTCGCATCTTCTCGAAGCGGGATGCCTCGCCGAGCTCGGCCACGAGGGCCACGGCCCGCCCGACGCCGAGGGCGCGGATGAGCTCGTCTTCGAGGTCGACGTCGCATCGGTAGAGGCGCGTCGAGGCGGCACCCGTCAGGTCCCGATCGGCGAGTTGGCGTCGTACCGCTTGCTCCTCTGCG
>JBPEXB010000426.1:0-15475 GCA_052032125.1 Acidimicrobiia bacterium | reverse complement strand
CGGGCATCTTGGGGTAGTTGGGGGGCCAGGGGGCCTCGCCCTGGCCGTTCTCCTCGTCACGGACCACCCACTCCATGAGGGTGTCGATCCGGGCCGGGGCGTCGTCGATCCCCTCGGTGAGGTCGCCGACCTGCTCGTAGCGTTCGGCGAAGGTGTCCATCGGGAAGTCCTCGATCTGCACGTTCGGCAACTCGTCCCAGGTGAGGGGGGCCGACACGTAGCCGGTGGGGCGAACGCCGTAGGCCGACGAGACCGTCTTGTCCCTGGCGTTCTGGTTGAAGTCGATGAACACACCCTTGCGTTCTTCCTTCCACCACTTGGTGGTGATCAGCTCGGGGTGTCGTCGCTCCAGCTCACGCCCGAACGCCAGCACCGCCCGCCGGGTCTGGAAGAAGTCCCAGAGCGGCTCGATGCGGATGTAGACGTGGATTCCCTTGCTCCCGGAGGTCTTGGGCCAGCCGACCAGGCCCAGCTCGTCGAGCAGCGCCTTGCCGTGCAGGGCGGCCCGCTTCACGTCCTCGAAGCCGTACCCCTCGGTGGGGTCGAAGTCGAACCGCAGCTCGTCGGGATGGTCGATGTCCTCCGCACGGACCGGCCACGGGTGGAAGTCGAGGCAGCCGAGCTGGACGAACCGGATGATGTCGGCCTCGGAACGCGGGACGTTCATCCGCCCCGAGCGCTGCGAGGGGAAGCGGATCATGGCGGTCTCGAACGGTGTCTGCTTGGTGGCTCGCTTGTTGTAGATCGGCGCGACGTCGACGTTCTTCATGTACCGCTTCATCATCGTGGGGCGTCCGTAGACACCACGCAGACAGCCCTCGGACACGGCGGCGAAATGCTCGGCCACGTCCAGCTTGGTCCATCCCTGCGCCGGGAACACGACCCGATCCGGCGAGGAGATGCGCACCTCTTCGCCGTCGATCTCGATGAAGGCTTCCTTCGATGCCACGGGCGCACGCTACCGGAGGCGACGCCCGATGCCTGAGGCGCGAGTAGCGTCGACACATGCCGGCCGGATACTCGGGGACACCGCTCGCGCGCAAGCTGGTCATCAAGGAGGGCCAGCGGGTGGGCGTGATCGGAGACCCGGGCCATTTCGCCGATCTCGTGGCGCCGCTCCCCGACGGCGCACATCTCGTGCGCAATCCACGCTCCGCGTGCGAGACCTTCGTGGTCTTCACCCCGACGGAGGCACGATTCCGCCAGGTGCTCCCCAAGGTGCTGGCGATGCTGCCGCCAGACGGGAGCGTGTGGATCAGCTGGCCGAAGAAGTCGTCGCCGCTCCACCGGGACATGACCGAGGACACGGTCCGGGAGGTGGCGCTCCCGCTCGGCGTCGTCGATACGAAGGTGTGTGCCGTCGACGACGACTGGAGCGGCCTGCGGCTGATGGTGCGCAAGGAACGCCGGGCCACCTGGAACGACTGATCGCCCGGTGGCGCCGGGCGATCAGCGGTTTCGATGCAGGCGCGCCAGGTCAGCCGCGGGCTTTGAGCGCCTCTGCGAGCTTCGGCAGCACCTTGTGCACGTCGCCGACGACGCCGAGGTCGGCGACCGAGAAGATCGGCGCCTCGGGATCCTTGTTGATGGCGATGATCATCTTCGAGTCCTTCATCCCCACCAGGTGCTGCATGGCACCCGACACGCCACAGGCGAGATACACGTCGGGCTTGACCGTCTTGCCGGTCTGCCCCACCTGTTTGGCGTAGGGAACCCAGCCGGCGTCCACGATCGCTCGCGTCGCGCCGGTGGCTGCCCCGAGCGGTTCGGCGACCTCCTCGACCAGGTGGAAGGCCTCGGCGGAGCCGAGCCCGCGCCCGCCCGAGACGATGATGGCCGCCTCGCCGAGCTGGGGACCTTCGGCTTTCTCGACGATCGTGTCCACCACCTGCGCCGAGCCGGCATGGCCCACGTCGGGGAGCGACACGGTCTCGACGCTCGGCGCTCCGCCGCCCGACTCCTCGGCGACGAACGACTTCGGACGCACGAGCACCAGATAGGGACCCTCGTCGGTGAAGGCGGTCCGCACCAGCTGCGTGCCTCCGAAGATCTCCGACGTCACGGTGCATCCGCTGTCCATGCTGATGTCGACGGCGTTGGAGAGCACCGGACGGTCCAGCCGGGCGGCCAAGCGGCCGGCCACGTCCCGGGAGGTGTAGGTCTGCGCGAACAGGATCGCCTCGGGCGCATGGGCAGCGACCAGCTCGGCCACGGCCGCCGCCGCGGCTGCCGCCGGGAGCCCCGCCGAGCCGCTCAGATGGTGAACGCTTCCGGCGCCGTGAGCGCCCAGCGACGCCATCGCTGCGTCGCCTCCCTCGCCGAGATACACCACGGTGGCGTCGCCCAGCGACGCCGCCTTGGTCAGGACCTCGAGCGACGCGCCGCTCGGCGCACCGTCGACTTCTTCGGAGAACACCCAGATCGCCATCTAGATCACCTTCGCCTGTTCGAGCACCTCGATGATCTTGAGATGCGCTTCTCCCTCGTCCTCGACGACCTCACCTGCGGCCCGCTCAGGTGCGGGATCGACGGCGGCGATCGTCTGGCGAGGCTGGTTGGAGACCGACAGGTCGGCGGCGGTCAACTCGTCGACCGGCTTGCTCTTGGCGGCCATGATGCCCTTGAAGGTCGGGTAGCGGGGCTCGACCACGCCGGCGGTGACCGCCAGCAGGGCCGGAAGCCCGGCCTCGACCACGTCGAAGCCGGCCGCCGTCTGGCGTTCGATGCGCACTCGGCCATCCTCGAGCTCCACCTTGCGGGCGAACGTGAGCGCCGGCACGTCCAGCAGCTCTGACATCATCTGCGGCACGACACCCGAGTAGCCGTCGGTGGACTCGACGCCGGCGATGACCACGTCGAAGCCCTCACGCTGAGCTGCGCCGGCCAGCACCTTGGCGGTGGTCAGCGCGTCGCTGCCCTCCAGCGACTCGTCGTCGACCAGCACCGCCTTGTCGGCGCCCATCGCCAGGGCCTGGCGGATGCCTTGCATCGATCCGGCCGGGCCCATGGACACGATGGTCACCGTGCCCTCCGTTTGCTCGGCGATCTGCAGTCCCACCTCGATGCCGTATCGATCCGTGTCGTCGAGCACCTGGTCCGCCGGACGGACCAGACGATGAGTCTCGGGATCGAGTGAGGACGGCGACGCCGGGTCGGGGATCTGCTTGACGCAGACGACCACTTGCATGTCCTGACTCCTTGGGTTCGAAGAGCGCGGCGATGGTAGCGCTCCCCGTGTCCACGAAATCCGGGCGTCAGGTTCGGCCCTGGGCCTCGAACGCCAGGTCGTGGAGGAGCTGATCGACCACTGCGGTGAACCGATCGTGCGCTCGCCGGCCCATCTCGGTGACCTCCTCGTGCGACAGCGGCCCGCCGCCGCGCCCGGCCGCCAGGTTCGTCACCAGCGAGATCCCGATGACCCCCGCCCCCATGTGGTGAGCGGCCACGGCCTCCGGCACCGTCGACATGCCCACGAGATCGGCTCCGAGCCGTCGCGCCATCTCCACCTCGGCCGGGGTCTCGTAGGCAGGTCCGGGGAACCATGCGTAGACACCCTCGCCCACCGACAGCCCGGCGCGGGCGGCCGCCTGATGGACGAGCTGACGGAGCACATCCGGGTACACCTCGCTCATGTCGGGGAAGCGCGGGCCGAGCCGATCGTCGTTGGGCCCGATCAAGGGGCTCGTCCCGACGAGATTGAGATGGTCGGTGAGCACGACGAGATCGCCGGGTGCCAGGCCGGGCCCGCAGCCGCCCGCCGCATTCGTGAGGATGACCGTGCGACAACCCGCCATCACGGCGGTGCGCACGCCGAACGCCAGATCGGAGGCCGCAACGCCTTCGTACCAGTGGCTGCGTCCGGCCAGCACCAACACTCCGACGCCCTCGATCTCGGCCGACACGATGGAGCCCTCGTGCCCTTCGACGGTCGGCACCGGGAAGTGGGGGATGGCTGCATACGGGATCGTGATGGTCTTGGGAAGCGTGTCGGCGTAGGCGCTCAGTCCGGAGCCGAGCGTGAGCGCCACCTCGTGCGCACGGCCGGTCTCGTCAGCGATGTGCGCCGCGGCCCGCTCGAGCTGCTCGTACAGACCGGTCATCGCACCTCGTCCAGCACCAGCGGCCGCTCCTCGGGCTTCGCGTCGGCGAGCTCGTACGCGTCGAGCAATCGAGTGGCCGCCGCGTCCGCGGGGCTGTTGGCGTGCAGTTCCGCCAGCGGATCGCCAGAGGAGACCTCGTCGCCCACCTTGGCCAACAGGACGATGCCGACGGCGGGATCGATCACGTCGTCAGTGGTCCGTCGACCGGCGCCGAGCTCCAGTGCGGCCCGCCCGACCTCCAGCGCATCGAGCGCCGTCACGTATCCGGCTCGCGGGGCGGTCAGGGTGTGGCGTTCATTCGCCTGCGGCAACAGCTCTGGATCGTCGACGACCCGGAGGTCACCACCCTGGGCCCCGACCATCTGTCTGAATCGCTCGAGCCCGGCTCCGCTCGCCAGCGCCTGCTCGAGCCGCTCCCTGCCGCCCTCGACGCCGCCCGCCTCGAGCATCGCCTCGCCGAGCACCACCACGAGCTCGGTGGTGTCGGGCGGGCCCTCTCCTCGCAACACCGCAATCGACTCGCGGATCTCGAGCGCATTGCCGACGTGGGTGCCGAGGGGCTGATCCATCGCCGTGAGCAGCGCCCGCACGGTCACGCCGTGGGCCTTCCCGATGGCGGCCATCGTCTCACCCAGCACCCGGGCGGCGTCGGGGCTCCTCATGAACGCCCCGGCACCGACCTTGATGTCGAGCACCAACGCATCCAGGTCCTCGGCGAGCTTCTTCGACATGATCGACGAGGCGATCAGCGGGATGGAGGGGACGGAGCCGCTGGTGTCGCGGATGGCGTAGAGCAGCCGGTCGGCGGGGACGATCTGATCCGTCTGACCGGCCATGACCACCCCATGGGCGGCGACCAGGCGGGCGAACTCGTCGGGATCCAGCGCCGTGCGGTAGCCGGGGATCGACTCCAGCTTGTCGAGCGTGCCGCCGGTGTGTCCGAGGCCACGACCGGACATCATCGGGACGGCGATCCCGCACGCCGCCACGAGTGGCGCCAGCGGGATGCTCACCTTGTCGCCGACGCCTCCCGTCGAGTGCTTGTCGACCTTGGGCCGGTCGGTGGCGATCACCAGGCGGTCTCCCGAGTCGAGCATCGCAGCCGTGAACTCGGCCAGTTCGTGGTCTTCCATCCCCTGGAAGTAGATCGCCATGAGCATCGCGGAGACCTGGTAGTCGGGGATCGAGCCGTCGACCGCGCCTGCCAGGAAGGCTCGTATCTCCTCGCGCTCGAGCGACTCGCCGTCGCGCTTGCGCTCGATGAGCTCGGTGGTGCTCCGCATGATCGACGGGAGGCTAGCCCTCGGGGCTCCTGGCCGGTCGATCCGTCGCGGCCCGCGTCCGGCTGCGTGTCGCCCCGGCACCAGCCTCGCTCGTGGCGCTCCCGCGGTGACGTGCACCGTCACTCATCAGGGCGACTCGGCAGGGGTGACTAGTGAGAGCGTGCGCCGGGAAGTTGACACTCGTGGTTCGAGGCAGAGGTCCGATACCACAGAGTGTGGGATGTGATCCCACCGACAGTGGCCGCTTGACCTCGGGAGTGACATGAGCAGGCTGAAGAGAGTTCTCGTATCGGGCGCCCTGGTGGCGGCGATGGTGGGTGCCGCCACGGTGCCTGCCCTGGCCGCCGGCCATCAGGGCAGTCCGTTGGGCAACAGCTGGTCCGGCGAGGGCGGCATGGGCAACGAATGGTCTGGTGAGGGCGGCATGGGCAACAGCTGGTCCGGCGGCCCGGGCGGCCTCCGATGACCTGATCGAGTCCAGGGAGACAGCTGGGGCCGCTGCACGAAGTGGTCCCATCTGGCACTGCGCGTGGCCGGCGAGAGGTAGGGTCTCGCCGGTCTCGTGCTTTCTGACACGAGGCGATCGCCGACGGGAATAGGATGATCGGGCGGTCGTGAAACCCAGCAATCCGAATCAGCGGCTCTGGCTCCTGGCGGCGACCATGGCGGTCGTTGGGGCGCTGGCACTCGTCGTTCCCGGCCTTCCCGACGCCGCCGGGCTCGACCGATTCCCCTGGTGGTTGATGATCCCTGGGTTTGCCCTGGTCGAGGGGTTCGTGATCCACCTGCCGACCCGCCGATCGGCGCACACCGTCTCGGCGGCCGAGATTCCCATCGTCGTGGGTCTCGCCTTCCTGTCGCCGGCGCTCTTCATCATCTCGCGGATGGTCGGCACCATCTTCAGCTACGTGGCCGTGCGCCGCCAGACGCCGTTGAAGCTGGCCTTCAACACGTCCATGCTCTTCCTCGACTCCGTCGTCATCGCCATCGCCTTCCACGCCATCCTCGGCGGCGCCGACGTGGTCGAGCCGCGCGGATGGCTGGCGGCGCTCGGTGCGGTGGCGATCTCGGTGACCCTGGGCGCCGGCATGGTCTCGGTCGCGATCGCCATGCATGATCACGAGACCTCGCTTCGCGAACGGACCAGGGAGCTCTCGGCCGGGTTCGCCATCAGCCTCGGCATGGGCTTCATCGGTGTGCTGTGGATGTTCGTGCTGTGGCACGACGTCAGGGCGATCTCGCTGCTGTTGATCACCAGCATCCCGCTGTTGATGGCTCTCGCCGTCTACGAGCGCCTGGCCCGCCGTCACGACGAGCTCGACGTCGCCTACGCCCTGACGAAGGACCTGGAGGCGAGGACGACCCCCGAGTCGGTGGCCTCGGCCGGTCTCGAGCGGGTCGCCGACGTGCTGATGCCGGACGCGGCGGTGGTGCTCGCCAGAGGCTCGCAACCTCTGTCGTTCTTCGAGGCGGCCGAAGAACCGGTCGTCGTCGCCGAGAGCTGGGAGGAAACGCTTCGGTACCACCGGGACGTGTGCGACGACGGGCGGGAGTGCTCCTGCGCCAAACGCATGCTCGGCGACGCATGGGAGGCTGCCCTCACGTATCGCCTGGTCGATGGCGACGGTGCTCGGGGGGTGCTGGTGGTACGGCCGCGCAGCGGGCGCGGCACCGAGATCTCCGAGGCCGACCATCGAATGCTCCAGGCCATCGCCGCCCAGGTCTCGTCGGCCATGACCCGTATCGAGGCGCTCCGGCGCCTGGAACGAGAGATCGAGGAGAAGCAGGCGCTGGTCCGCTCCAAGGATCAGCTCATCGCCTCGGTGAGCCACGAGTTGCGGACGCCGTTGACGGGCATCATCGGGTTCGCCGAGCTGCTGGTCGACGACGGTGGCATGCTGACCCCCGCCGACATCGAGCACGCCAAGCGTCACATCGCCACCGAAGCCCACGATCTCGGGAACATCGTGGAGGACCTGTTGACCGCGGCCCGCGCCGACCTCGGGGCCCTGGAGATCCAGTTCAAGCCGGTGTCGACGCAGACGGAGATCGAGCGGGCGTTGAGCCATCTGCGTGACGGCTCGACCGTCAAGGTGATCGGACCGGACTGCTGGGTGCGAGCCGATGCGCCCCGCGTCCGCCAGATCCTCCGCAACCTGCTCACCAATGCCTTGAAGTACGGCGGAAGCCACATCGAGGTCGAGACGGAGCCGTTCGAGACCGAGGTGGTGATCACGGTGTCCGACGACGGGTCCGGTGTGCCGACCGATCGCGTCGAGTCGATCTTCGAGCCGTACGAGTCGGCCCACGTCGAGCCCTCGCAGCCCGGCTCGCTCGGCCTCGGCCTCTCGATCTCGCGCAGCCTGGCCCGCCTGATGGACGGCGACCTGTCCTACGGCCGGGTGGACGGTCGGACCGAGTTCCAGCTTCGCCTGCCGGCGCTGGCCGGCGTCGTCCAGCCGACGATCAGCTGACTGCGCCGTCGCCGGGCAGCACCCGGTTGTCGCGGACCGTGAAGCCTTCGGCGGTCAGGTGGGCGGCGTGCTCGCGTTCCAGCCCGGGAACCAGGCGGCCGGTCGACGTCACCACCCTCCACCACGGCAGCCCCTCGGACGACGCCATCAGCCGGCCCACGGCGCGGGCGGCGCCCGGGCGGCCGGCCTGAGCGGCCACGTCGCCGTAGCTCACGAGCTCTCCGGGCTGCAACGCGCCCACCACCTCGTAGACCCGGGTGGCGAAGTCGTCGCTCACAGCGTGCCGAACAGCCGATCGCCCATGTCCCCGAGGCCCGGGACGATGTAGAACTGGTCGTTGAGGTGCGTGTCGAGCGCCGCCGCCACGATCTGGACGTTCGGGTGGTCCCGCTGCATCCGTTCGACCCCCTCGGGGGCTGCGACGACGCACAGCGCCGTGATGTCCTTCGCTCCAGCGGACTTCAACCGCTCGACCGCCCACGACAGCGATCCGCCCGTCGCCAGCATCGGCTCCAGCACCAGCGCCTGGGAGCGATCGAGCGGGTGGGGGAACTTGGTGTAGTACTCCTGGGGGAGCGCCGTCTCCTCGTCTCGCTGCACCCCTGCAAAGCCCACCTTGACGTTGGGGAGCAGGTCCAGCACGGCGTCGAGGAGGCCGAGGCCGGCACGGAGCACGGCCACCGCCACGAGATCGGCGGAGATTCGCTTGCCGACGGTCGAGCCCATGGGCGTCTGGAGCTCGTAGTCCTCGAGCGGAGCGTCGGCGGTCGCCTCCATGAGCAGCGTGTAGGTCAGGCGGCGAGTCGTCTCCCTGAACTGCTCGGAACCGGTGGTCTCGTCCCGGAGGATGCTCATGTAGTGGGCGGTCAGCGGGTGGGTGACGACGGTGATCGGCATGACGCTCCTTCGGGGCCTGGCGGAGCGTACCCGGGCCGGTCGGCGCGCTGCGGCGGTGGTGGTGCAGCGGCCCGACCTCGGTACCCTGGTGGCTCATGTTCGAGTCCCTGACCGACCGATTCGACGGCATCTTCCAGCGTCTGCGGGGCCGCGGCCGCCTCAGCGAGGCGGACGTCGACGAGGCGCTCCGAGAGGTGCGCCTGGCGCTGCTGGAGGCGGACGTCAACGTCGGCGTGGCCCGCTCGCTGCTCGCTCGGGTTCGGGAGCGGGCCGTCGGCGCCGAGGTGATGAAGAGCCTCACCCCCGGTCAGCAGGTCATCAAGTTGGTGAACGAGTCCCTGATCGAGACGTTGGGCACCGAGGCCGTTCCTCTGGCGACGTCGTCGAGCAAGCCCACCGTCATCCTCATGGCCGGCCTGCAGGGATCCGGCAAGACCACCTCCACCGGCAAGCTCGCTCGACTCCTGAAGGAGGACGGCAAGCGAGTCCTCCTGGTGGCCGCTGACCTGCAGCGCCCGGCGGCCGTGGAACAGCTGCAACAGCTGGGAGAACGCGTCGGCGTCTCGGTGTTCGCCGACCGCAAGACCAACCCCGTCCGGCTCGTCAAGGGAGCGCTCAAACACGCCCAGAAAGACGACTTCGACGTGATGATCGTCGACACCGCCGGTCGGCTTCAGGTCGACGCCGATCTCATGAAGGAGCTGGCCGAGATACGCAAGGCGATCGAGCCCGACGAGGTCCTCCTGGTGGTCGATGCGATGACGGGTCAGGACGCCGTCAACGTCGCCCAAGGATTCCTGGAGCACACCGCGCTCACCGGGATCGTGCTCTCCAAGCTCGACGGCGACGCCAGGGGAGGGGCGGCGATCTCGGTGCGGGAGGTGACCGGCTGCCCGATCAAGTTCGCCGGGATCGGTGAGGGCCTCGAGGAGTTCGAGGTGTTCCATCCGGAGCGGATGGCGTCTCGCATCCTCGGCATGGGCGACATGCTGACGCTGATCGAGAAGGCGGAGAAGGCCTTCGACGAGGCCGAGGCCGAGGAGATGGCTCAGAAGCTCATCCAGGCCGATTTCACCCTCGACGACTTCCTGAATCAGTTCCAGCAGCTGCGGCGGATGGGGCCTTTGGGGGATCTTCTTGGTATGATCCCCGGCGCTCGTTCGGCCCTCTCCGATGTCGAGGTGTCCGATCGAGACGTCAGCCGGATCGAAGCGATCATCCGATCGATGACTCCCGGCGAACGGGTCGATCCGAGGATCATCAACGCGAGCCGCAAGCGTCGGATCGCGGTGGGATCCGGAACCTCCCAACAAGAAGTCTCCGGGCTGCTCCGGCAGTTCGGCCAGGCGCAGAAGATGATGCAGTCCTTCTCGCAGGGGAAGGGACTGCCCGGGCTTCCCTCCATCCCCGGAATGCCGAAGAACGCCATTCCGGGAGGGCTGCCCGGCGGCAAGCCGGTGGTGCCGAAGGGCGCCGCCGGTGCCCGTGCCCCCCGTTCGGGCAAGCAGCCGAGAACAGCCAAGAAGTCTCAGAAGAAGAAGAAGAGGTGAGCCATGGCGGTCAAGATCCGCCTCATGCGAATGGGCAAGAAGAAGCAGCCGAGCTACCGGGTGGTCGTCGCCGACTCCCGCTCGCCGCGTGACGGCCGGATCATCGAGTCGATCGGCCGCTACGACCCCCGCCAGGACCCCTCGCTGATCGAGATCGACAACGAGCGCGCCCAGTACTGGCTCGGCAATGGCGCCCAACCCACCGAGCGGGCCCAGAAGCTGCTCGAGATCTCGGGCGCCGTGGCGGAGTCGAAGACCCGCGGGGGCGTCTATCGCCTCGAGACGCCGGAGGCTCCTGCCGCCGAGGTGCCGGCCGAAGAGCCTGCTGCCGAGGCTGCCCCAGCGGATGCTCCCGCCGCCGAGGAGACGCCGGCCGCCGATGACGGTGCTGCCGAGGTAGAGGCTCCCGCCGACGAGGAAGAATCCTCGTGAGCGGTGAGATCGTCGAACGCGTCGTCAGGTACCTCGTCTCCGAGATCGTCGACGATGCCGAGGCCGTCGAGGTGACGATGGTCGAAGAAGGCCCGGACGAGGTGACCGCCGAGGTCAAGACCGCCGACGGCGACATGGGCCGCGTGATCGGGCGTCGCGGACGGGTCGCCAAGGCGATCCGCACGGTGGCCCAGGCCGCAGCCGACGAGGAGGGTCTCACCGCTGGAGTCGAGTTCGTCGACTGAGGGCGATCCCGTGACGCGCCCCGCCTCCGTGGCGGTGGGTCGCGTGACCAAGACGCACGGCGTGCGTGGCGAGGTCGTCGTGCGGGTGGATTCGGACAGCCCCGAGCGGTTCGATCCTCCCGCCCGTCTTCGCACCGCCGACCCCCGATTCCCGATGCTCGTGGTGCGAGCGTCGCGTCCTGGGCCGCACGGGCTCATCGTCGAGTTCGCCGGCATCACCACCATCGAACGCGCCAAGGAACTGGTCGGGCTCGACCTGCTGATCGAGGCGGGAGATCGGCGAGCGCTCGCCGACGGCGAGTACTGGCCGGAGGACCTGATCGGCCTGCTCGTGAACGGCCCTGATGGCGAGATCGGGACGGTGACCGACGTGATCCTGGGCCCGCAAGACCGCCTGCAGATCGCCACCCGCGACGGCACGTCGTTCGAGATCCCGTTCGTCGAGCCGCTCGTGCCGGAGGTGGAGGTCGGCAAGGGATGGATCCGCATCGATCCACCTGAGGGACTGGTCAGCCCGCGCTGACCTCGACCTCGACCCCCGACTCGGAGCCGTCGACCGGCGATTCCTCACCCACGAAGATCGTGATGTCGCCACCCGGCCCGTCCTCGATGACGAGCGAGAACTCGCCCCACAGCTGCACCGAATCCGCAGCAGTCGTGAACACCTCGGTCTCCGTCCCCGTCTCGGTCAACACTCGGGCGAGCACGGTCCCCTCGAACGTGCGGGCGTAGCCGGTGATCTCGATGGGGTACTCGAGCGAGCCCACCGTCGGTCCGGTGACCACCACCAGCCCTCCCCGGAGCGGGAACAGCGGCCCGGCTGCGTCGATCGGCTGAAGTTCGACGGCGACTCTGGCTGGATTCTGCCGCGTGAAGGTCCGGGCGGCGACCGCTCCCCGAAGGTGCGCGTCGACGAAGATGGACCCGTCGAGCGATCGGACGACGTAGGCGCGATCGACGAGGTCGCCCTCCAGGATGGAGTCGGTGATCGCCGAGACGCCGACGAGCGGGTCGAACTTGATGCGCACGATGCCGGAGGCGGCGATCAGCTCGACCTCGGCGCTCGGCAGGCTGGTGGCAGGCGCCCCTCCCTCGGTTCGCAAGGCCACCTCGAAACGCTCACAGTCGCCGATGGCAGTGAGCGTGATGGCGGCGATCTGACGAGCGTCCGCGCCAGCTTCTCCGACGATGCCCAGCGGCCCGTCCACGCGGTAGTCGGTGGGATCGCCCTCGCACCCGGCCGCCGTCTCGGTCACCTCGGGGACGGTGGTCGTGGTGGTGGTCGTCTCTCCCGAGCCCGAGGTGGTGGTCGTGGTGTCTTCGAGTGGCAGGCCGTTGCAGGCAGCGAGGGCGAGGGCGGCCAGCGCCAGCAAGGGTCTCATGCGCGGCATCGTAGGTCCTGTCCCGGCGATGGCGGTGCCTGCACGAGTGTTCCGAAGCCACTGGTAGATTCCCCGGCTCATGGTGCATCCGTCCCCCGATCGTGACCTGGCGATCTCCTACCTGGAAGGTGCGCACGACCCTGCGCCGCTGTTCGCCCATGCCAGGCACTTGCGCGACGAGGGGAGGGGCCGGACCGTGACCTTCAGCCCCAAGGTGTTCGTGCCGCTGACCACCTTGTGTCGTGACACGTGCACGTACTGCACGTTCGCCAAGCCGCCCGGCGCCGGGGGTCAATATCTGACACCCGACGACGTCCTCGCCATCGCCTCGGCGGGCGACGATGCCGGCTGCACCGAGGCCCTCTTCACGCTCGGAGACCGGCCCGAGCTGCGCTGGGACGCCGCCCGGGACTTCCTCGCTGCTCACGGGCACGACACGACACTCGAGTACGTCGAGGCCATGAGCCGGATGGTCATCGAGCGCACCGGGTCGCTCTTCCCCCATGCCAACCCCGGGGTCATGTCGGGTGCTGAGATGCGGGCGCTGCGGCCGACCAACGTGTCGATGGGCATGATGCTGGAGAACATCTCGCCCCGGCTGATGGAGCCGGGCATGCCGCATCACAACTGCCCCGACAAGGATCCGGACGTCCGGATGGCCACCATCCGAGCCGCCGGCGTGGAGCGAGTCCCGTTCACGAGCGGGATCCTGGTGGGTATCGGAGAGCGCACCGACGAGATCGTCGACAGCCTCTTCGCGCTGGCGGCGGTTCACGCCGAGTACGGCCACGTCCAGGAGGTGATCGTGCAGAACTTCCGAGCCAAGGCCGACACCCTCATGCGACGCTCAGCCGAGCCCATCCCCACCTGGTTCGCTCGGGTGGTGGCGGTGGCCCGCTGGATCCTGGGCCCGGAGATGAACCTGCAGGTCCCTCCCAACCTGACCGAGCACTACGAGATCTACCTCGACGCCGGGATCAACGATTGGGGTGGCGTCTCGCCGCTCACCATCGACTGGGTGAACCCCGAAGCGCCGTGGCCGCACCTGGCCGAGCTGCGAGCGCGTACGGAGGCCCGCGGATTCGCGCTGAAGCCGCGCCTCCCGGTGTACCCGGAGTTCATCGACGAGACATGGATCGATTCGACGTTGCTCGGGCGGGTGCGGGCGTCGATCGACGACGCCGGCTATGCCCGATTCCGAGAAGCAGAGGTGGCGCGATGAGCACGGTGACGTTCCTGCGTGTGCGACCGGCCGACCTGGTGAACGAGATCACGGCGACCACCCGTCGCCGTGAGGGCACCACCGCGATCGAGTTGCGGGACGCGTCGGCCGAATCGGTGACCGGATGCCTCCAGGGCGGCGTCCTCCCGGTGGCGCTGGGACCTGCCACCGACGAGCGGGTGGCGGCCTTCGTCGTCGATCCGCCGGACGCGGTCGCCCTGGCGGACGCCGGTATCAGCGGGACACGAATCACCGTCGTGCACTCCGACGATCGGGCCGAGTCGATCGACGGACTGGCGCGATCGGACGCCGCCTTTCTGAGGACCGCCAGGAGCCGGGTCGACGAGGCGGCCGAGCTGTGCGCGCTTCCGGGTATCGAAGCGGTGGTGTCGGTGTTCGTCGACACGGTGGACGACGCCCTCGCGGCCGTGGCGGCCGGAGCGGGCGACCTGCTGCTCCGCGACTGGGACCACGAGCAGATCGGCGAGCTGCGCGACCGGCTGGACGGCGTGCTGGTCGAGCGGGTCGCCGTCCCACCGGGTCCCATGGTGGACGAGATGCGTTCGACGATGGCTGCTGACACCTTCAAGGCGTATCTCGACCTCGTCGACGCCGCCGGGCGGGCCCGACCGCGACGCTCCTGGGCGCCCGGCAAGGACGAGGCCCCGCCGCTTCACGCGGGCCGATTCTCGGCGCAGTGGCCGGACGCCGTCTGGGTACAAGGCTCGCCTCCAGAGGGCCTGGCCGCCGCCTCCGAACGGGTCCGTCCGATCCTCGAGCGGTCGCTCGCCGGCACGGCCCCGTCGGTTCCCGAGCTGACGACCCTCCTGGGTGCGCAGGGCGACGATGTCGATGCCATCGCGTTCGCCGCCGACCTGCTCCGTTCCGAGCGAGTCGGCGACACGGTGACGTACGTCGTCAACCGGAACATCAACTACACGAACGTGTGCTATTTCCGCTGCGGGTTCTGCGCCTTCTCCAAGGGCCCCCGCAGCCTCAACCTGCGCGGTGATCCCTACTTGATGAGCATCGACGAGGTGGTGGAGCGGACCACCGAGGCCGCCGAGCGGGGGGCGACCGAAGTCTGCCTCCAGGGAGGCATCCACCCGGAGTTCACGGGGCAGTTCTACGTCGACGTGCTGCACGGGATCAAGGAAGCCGCTCCCACCATGCACGTGCACGGGTTCACGCCTCTGGAGGTGTGGCAGGGCGCCGAGACGCTCGGCATGACCGTGCGCGACTTCCTCGTCATGCTGCGCGACGCCGGTCTCGGGACCCTCCCGGGCACGGCGGCCGAGATCCTGGACGACCGGGTACGGGCCCATCTGTGCCCCGACAAGATCCGCACGTCCCAGTGGGCCGAGGTCATGCTCACCGCCCATGCGCTCGGGCTTCGTTCGACCTCCACCATCATGTTCGGGCACATCGACGATCCGTCCTCCTGGGCCAACCACCTGGAGGTGCTGCGAGCGATCCAGCGGCGCACCGGTGGTTTCACCGAGTTCGTGCCGCTGCCGTTCGTGCACATGGCGTCGCCGATCTACCTGCGCGGGAGGGCACGGCCCGGGCCGACGTGGGACGAGGTGGTGCTCATCCATGCGGTGGGCCGGCTGGCCTTCGATGGCCTGATCGACAACATCCAGGCGTCGTGGGTCAAGCTGGGGCTCGACGGGGGAGCGAGACTCCTCCAGGCCGGATGCAACGACCTGGGCGGCACGCTCATGAACGAGACGATCTCGAGGGCCGCCGGCGCCAGTCACGGCCAGGAGGTCCAACCGTCGGACTTCGAGTCCCTCGTCACGTTGCTCGGCCGCCGCCCCGTCCGCCGCACCACCCTCTACGAGACACTGAGTCTCGAGAGCTGAGTCTCGAGTCCTGAGTATCGAGTCC
>JBPEXB010000425.1:0-18700 GCA_052032125.1 Acidimicrobiia bacterium | reverse complement strand
TGTCGACGCAGCTGTCCGGGTTGTCCCGGCAGTAGATCCATCCGCGGAAGCTGGCCCGCAGGAACGCCTCGACGATCTCGGGGTTGTCCGCTGCGTAGTCCTCGGTCACCCAGATGGCGTCTTGGAGCATGGCCGTGGCGATCGACGGATCGTTGAAGTCGATGACGTTGAGGTCGCTCGGCTGATACAGCTCGCCGGTGTCCGGGTTCGTGGCCTCCAGCACCTGGGCGTACTCGTTGTAGATCATCGCCTCGGCGGCGTCGATCTCACGGTTGAGCAGCGCCTCCATGGTGAAGTCCTGTGCGACCAGCTCGCCGACGTTGACGCCGAACTTCTCGATGGCGGCGGTCAACTCGAACTCGTTGCCGAAGCCCCAGTTGCCGACGATCTTGCCCTCCCAATCGGCGGGCGACGTGATCCCTGAGTCGGCCCAGCTGACCATCAGCGTGCCGGAGCGCTGGAACACCTGGCCGACGTTGACGAGCCCGGCGCCTTCCTCGTTGGACACGAGCGCCTTCGGCACCCAAGCCAGCCCGAACTCGGCGCCGCCGGTGGCGACGACCTGCTGAGGCACGATCTCCACCGCACCCTCGAGGATCGTGACGTCCAGGCCCTCGTCCTCGTAGAACCCTTGATCGACCGCTGCGTAGTAGCCGGCGAACTGCGCCTGAGCCACCCACTGCAGCTGAAGGTTGATCGGCGTGAGCTCGTCGTCGCCCCCTCCACACGCCGTGGCGATCAGTGCCAGGACCGCCAGGACAGCCCCGATGCTTCGTACCCGAGTCGATTTCATTGGTTCCTCCTCAACCGCGGCAGGCGCCGCCTGGGCAAACTTACTCAACGCGCCGGCGAGCCGCTCACACCCTGCGCACCGACACGTGCCAGGGGATCGATCGGCGCTCGATCCACACGACCAGGCCGTAGAGGGCGATGCCGAAGGCCGACGCCAGCACGATCGCCGCCCATGCTTCCTCGAACTGGAGCAGCCCGGCCTTGGTGGTGATGTACTGCCCGAGGCGCTCCTGGGATCCTCCGAAGAACTCCTTGACGATCGCCCCGATGAGACTGAGCGCCGCCGCCACCTTGAGGGCGGAGAAGAGGTACGGCTGGGCGTTGGGGAACTGCAGCTTCCACAGCTGGGCGCGGCGCGACGCGGCGTACGACTGCATCAACTCCAGCTCCGAGTCGCTGGCGCTCATCAGCCCTCGCACCAGGTTGATCATCACCGGGAAGAACACGAGCACCGCCACCACGAAGATCGACCCGGCTGAGGACCGGATGCCGAACCACGAGTTGGCGATCGGGGCGAGGACGATGATCGGGGTGGAGTTGGCGGCGATGGCAAACGGGACGGCGCCCTCACGGACGAACGTCCAGCGGGCCGCCGCGAAGGCGATCAGCAGCGCGAACGCGGTGCCCACGATCAGCCCGCCCAGCGCCGAGGCGAAGGTCCCGAGACCTGCTGCCATCAGCTCGGACGTCTCGGTGCCGAAGGTGGCGGCGATGGCGGTGGGCGCCGGGAGGATGAACCCCTGGATGTCGAAGATCCGCACCACCGCTTCCCAGATGACCAGACCGGCCGCGAACAACGAGAGGGCCGGCAGCCAGCGCCTGAGGTGCTCGGTCACGACGGCTCCACCGCCCGCAGGCCTTCCCGGACCCTGGTCAGCAGCTGGAAGAACCGCTGGTCCTCCCGGGTCTCGAACACCCTCGGTTGGGGGAGGTCGATGTCGACGATCTCGGTGATGCGGCCCGGCCGCGGCGACATGATGACCACCCGTGTCGAGAGGAAGACGGCCTCGGGGATCGAGTGGGTGACGAAGAGGATCGTCGTGCCGGTCTCCTTCCAGATCCGCAGCAGCTCCATCTGCATCCGCTCGCGGGTCATCTCGTCGAGGGCGCCGAACGGCTCGTCCATCAGCAGGATGGAGGGGGAGAAGGCGAGCGCCCTGGCGATCGCCACGCGCTGCTGCATCCCGCCGGAGAGCTGCCATGGGTAGTGGTCGCCGAACTGCTCCAGCTGGACCAGCTCCAGCATCTCGGCGGCTCGCCGGGACCGCTCCGCCTCGGAGACACCCATGATCTCGAGCGGCAGCTCGACGTTGGCGCGGATCTTGCGCCATTCGAGCAACGTGGCCGACTGGAACACCATGCCGTAGTCGCGATCGAGGCGCGCCTGGGCGGGCGGCTTGCCGTTGACCCGGATCACGCCCGCCGACGGCGGCAGCAGGTCGCCCACCAGTCGGAGCAACGTGGACTTGCCGCATCCGGACGGCCCGATGAGGGAGATGAAGGCACCCGGCTCGACGGCCAGGTCGATGTCCTCGAGCGCCCGCACCTCGTGGTCACGTCCCTCGTTGAAGACCTTGTCGACGGCCTGCAGGTCGAGTGCCGTCATGCCGTCGCTCCTTCGAGATCCGCCGTCACCAGTCGCTCGGTCTCGATGCGCCGCCCGGCCGGGAGCACGAAGCGCTCGGCCAGCGTCACCGCCCCGACGAAAGCGATGCCGAGGAGCGAGGCGACGAGGATCGAGGCGAACAGCTTCTCGGGCGCCGCCGAGAAGGCCGCCGCGAAGTTGAGGATCGCTCGGCCGAGACCGTCCGGCATGCTGGCCGGCAACTCGCCGACGATGGCGCCGATGATCGAGGCGGTGGCAGCGATCTTGAGAGCCGGGAAGAGGTACGGCAGGGCGGCGGGGACCTGGAGCTTCCAGAGCGTCTGGTTGGGCGTGGCGGCATAGGAGTGCATGAGCTCGGAAGCGGTGGCGGCGGGGGAGCGGAGCCCCCGCAGGGTGTTGATCGTGATCGGGAAGAAGGCCAGATAGGCGCTGATCACCGCCACCACGATCCACTTGGGCACGCTCAGTCGGCCCGCCCACACGACCAGGATCGGGGCGATCGCCAGGATCGGCACCGTCTGGGAGGCCACCACGTACGGCGACAGGCCTCGCTCGGCCAGCGACGAGCGCACGAACAGGACGCCGAGCCCGAACCCGACCGCTCCGCCGATCACGAACCCGAGGAACGCCGACCGCCAGGTGAACAGGGCGGCCTGGACCAGCACCAGCAACAACATGTCGCCGCCCCGCCGGGCAGGACGGAAGAGGGCGGCCACCACGTCCCACACGTGCGGCATCGAACGTTCGTTGGTGCGCACCGGGAGGGCGATGTCGGTTCCCGGCCACACCCCGCCCGTGGCCTGGCCCATCCACTTGTAGGCCTCCCAGAGCACGACCAGCGTGGCGAGGATCCCGATGAAGGAGAGGGCGCGGCGAACGGTGTCGGACATCCCGGCGATCCTAGGACCGAGCTTCGCTCGGGGTACCGGGTACCGGGTACTCAGTACCTGGAGGCCGCCGTTGCCGAATCTTCACAGAGCCGCCGGCGGCGCCCCTCACGCTGATGCGACCTGATTACAATCGATTGCAGTCCGCAGCGGAGGGTGTGTGTCCGAGCAGTCGTTGACGCAGAAGGTTGGCTGGATCGGCGTGGGCCGTATGGGGTTTGCCCTGGCGAGCCGACTGCTCGATGCCGGCGTCGACGTCTCGCTCTACAACCGGACCCGCTCCAAGGCGGAGCCGCTCGCCGAGCGGGGTGCGACGGTGGTCGACGCCCCGAAAGACCTGGCCGGCTGCGACATCGTCTTCACGATGGTGGGCGGCCCCCAGGACGTGCTCGATGTGACGGTCGGCCCGGGAGGCGTGCTGTCCGGAGACGTCCGTCCGCCGATCCTCGTCGACTCGACGACCATCGATCCGGAGACCTCCGCCGAGTTGAGCGCCCGCGCCGGCGAGCTCGGGACCTCTGTGCTGGCGGCTCCGGTGAGCGGCAACCCGAAAGTCGTGGCGTCCGGCAAGCTCACCGTGGTCGTGTCGGGACCGGAGGAGGCCTGGCAGGTCGCCAAGCCGTACCTCGACGTGTTCGGGCGCAAGGTGACCTACGTCGGGAGCGGCGATCAAGCCCGCCTCGTGAAGATCTGCCACAACCTCATGCTCGGGATCGTGTCCCAGACGATGGCCGAGACGTGCATGCTCGTCGACGCCGCCGGCGTGTCCCGCCACGACTATCTGGAGTTCCTCAACGACAGCGTGATGGGCTCGGTGTTCACGCGGTACAAGACGCCGGCGTTCGTGAACCTCGACTACACGCCCACGTTCACGTGGCACCTCCTCCGCAAGGACTTCGAGCTCGGACTGACGGCCGGCCGGGCGCACGACGTGCCCCTGCCCGCCTCGGCCCTCGTGCATCAGATCGTGATGGAGGGCATCGGCCGAGGGCTGGGCGATGTCGACTTCGCGGCGTTGCTCACCAAAGCGGCCCAGGACGCCGGCCGGGAGATCGAGCCGGAGAACCGCGAGGTCGACGACGGCCTGAGCTGACGGTCAGGGACGTCGAAGCACCCAGCGAACCTCCAGGTCCACCCCGGCGTCACTGATGAGGTTGAAGACCGGGCAGCGGGCTTCTGTTTCCTCGACCACCTCGCGGAGGCGCTCCTCCGTCTCGCTCGTCGTGACGATGGCCTGAGCCCGGATGGTGCGGAAGTGCTGGGTCACGCCTCGCATGCCGAGCCGCCCCCGGATGTCGATCGTGAACTCGGCCTCCCACTCGATGCCGTCGTAGTCGAAGTCGTAATCCGTGGCGGTGCGCCTGAATGTGACCGACTCGCATCCGCACAGGGCTCCGAGGACGGTCTGCAGGGGGGAGGGGCCCTCGCCGGACCCGCCATGGGCGATCGGCTCGTCGGTGGCGAAGGTGCCGTAGTCGCCGAAGTCGATGCGGGTCATCATGTCGGCGTCGTTGACGGCAGTGAGCTGCTTCCTCCGGACGATGGGCTCTGTGAGGTCTCGCTCTTCGCCGATCGTCTCGCCCATGGCAGGTCCTCTCCGGGGTCGCTTCTCAGCGCGGCGGGACGTGCGGCAGGGCGAGCCCGTGGCGTCGGCTGATCACGACGGCATCGTCGAGGCGCGCACCGACAAGGTCGGCTCCAGCAGCATCGGGCCTCGGGGGGTGCGCCCGGCGAGCATGTCGAGCAGCATGTCCGCCGCCGAGGCGCCCATGCGTCGATAGGCCACGTGGACCGCCGTCATCGGAGGCTGCATGAGGTCGAGCAGCCGCATGTCGTTGTACCCGGTCACGGCCACGTCGCGGCCGACCGTCTGACCCCGCGCCATGATCGCCCGGTAGGCGCCGATGGCCAGGAGGTCGTTGGCCGCGCAGATCGCCGTGATGCCCGGCTCTCGCTCGAACAGACGCTCGACGGCGTGGATACCGGGATCGACTCGGAAGCTGGAGGCCTCCTCGACGAGCACCTTGTGCCCGTGATGGCGGATCCGTTCCTCGTAGGCGACCCTCCGGCCGTACCCCGTCGACATCGACGACGGGCCGGCGACGTGGGCGATCATCGTGTGGCCCAGCGACACCAGGTGATCGACGGCCAGGTTGATCCCGGCGTGATCGTTCCCGACGATCGCCGGATGGTCGTCGTTGTTGGTGCGCCGGTTCACGAGGACCAGCGGCGTGCCACCGGTGAAGATCTTGTCGACCAGGGGGTCGTGGCGACGGGCCGTCGCCATGATCAGTCCGTCGACCTGGCGATCCAGCAGGTCGGCGGCCACCGCCGCCTCGTGGCTCTCGCCCCGATCGGCGTTGCCGATGAGCATCGAGTACCCGTCGTCGATCAGGCTCGACTCGATGCCCGCCAGGATCGGTGCGAACAGCGGGTTCTCGACGTCGGGGATGACCACGCCGACCGACATGGTCTCGTTGGTGCGGAGGCTGCGGGCGATCGGGTGAGGCCGGTACCCGAGTGTCTCGGCGGCGCTCAGCACCCGCTCGAGCGTCTGGGCGTTGACGATCGACTGCGTGGCGGGGTTCAACGCTCGCGAGGCGGTGGAGATGTGCACGCCGGCCGCGGCGGCGACGTCCTTCAGCGTCGGTCGGGTGGTCATCGTCCGTTGCACCCCATGGGGGGACCTTACCGGTGCCGCTGGTCCCATCGATACAATCGATTGCAGCCACGACGGCCGGGCGGAGGGAGACGGTAGGTGCACGAGGCTGAGGCATCCGGGTTCGTGCAGGTCGGTCGATCCGACCTCGACGGCTTCGGCGACGGCATGCAGGTCATGGTGGAGGGCGACGTCGCCTACGTCGGGCACTTCGGTCCGAGCGGCATGGCGACCTCCGTGGTCGACGTCTCGCGCCTCGACCAGCCACGAGTCATCCGTCAGTGGCGGGCCCCCGAGGGCGGCCATTGTCACAAGACGCAGGTGGCCGACGGGTTGCTGCTCACCAACTACGAGGCGTTCCGGGGCGGGATGCCGAACCGGGTCGGCCTGGCGGTCCACGACCTCTCCGACCCGACCGCTCCCGCGGAGATCGGGTTTTGGGACTCCACCGGCAAGGGCGTGCACCGCATCGTGTGGGAGGGAGGGCGGTACGCGTACGTCTCGGCGACGCCCGCCGGGTTCGGGGAGCGCATCTGGGTCGTCATCGACCTGTCCGACCCGGAGCGGCCGACCGAGGCCGGCCGGTGGTGGTGGCCCGGCATGGCCGACGACGAAGCGCAGGACTGGCCGGCTGACGAGTCGCGATCGGTCCACCACGCGATGGTCGAGGGAGATCGGGCCTTCGTGGGGTTCTGGGACTCCGGTCTGGTGATCCTCGACATCGCCGATCTCGCCGACATCACCGTGGTGTCGCATCTGAACTGGGAGGTCGGCGGGCACACGCACACGGCGCTGCCGCTGCTCGGTCGCCACCTGGTGGCGGTCACCGACGAGGCCGTGACCGACGGCTGCGCCGACGACCCGCACATGGTGCGCCTGGTCGACATCAGCGACGAGCGGAACCCGACCGTGGTCTCGATCTGTCCGGTTCCCGATGGCGACTTCTGCGATCGAGGTCTGCGGTTCGGCGCTCACTGCCTGCACGAGAATCGCCCCGGCTCGTACCAGTCCGATCGCCTGCTGTTCGTGACCTACTTCAATGCGGGTCTCAGGGTCTTCGACACGGTGGATCCGGCCGCCCCGGTCGAGGTGGCTCATTGGATACCCGCCTGCCCGCCCGGTCAGGCGGCCATCCAGATCAACGACGTGTTCGTGGCGAGCGACCACACCGTGTGGGCGACCGACCGGGTCAACGGGGGCCTCTATGCCCTCCGGCCGGACGAACGCCTGGCGTCGCTGATGACCGAGGCGGCGCGTCCCGACCCGCGGTGACGGCGAGGCAGGCCGCCGGCCACGGTGGCTGCAATCGATTGCGGTTACGCTGCCGTCACAGCGACGCAGGAGGGTGCCGGTGACCGATCAGCTCGGTTTCGCTCCGTCGGAGGACCCGTTCGTGGTCGAGCACGGCGGTTTCTACCGGCGGTGGCTGTCGATGATCGACGACCTCGACGAGTTGAAGGCGACGGTCGCCCGGCTGACCGCCACCACCCAGGAGGCGTGGATCCCGGTCTGGGAGGAGCGGGGTGCCCATCACGAGTCGGTCGGGGATCAGCGGGCGGCCGCCGGCGACCGCGACGGGGCCAGGACCGCCTACCTCCAGGCCAAGACCTTCTACGCCATCGGCCGGTTCCCCGGTGAGATCTCGCCCGAGAAGCGGGCGATCTCCGAAGCCTGTGCGAGGGCCTATCGGAAGGCCGCCGCCGACCTCGACCCGCCGCTGGAGTATGTGACCTTCGACCATCGGGGCCGGACGATCGCCGCCCACTTCCGCAGTCCGGCGGCGACCGAGCCGATCGCGGCGGTCCTCATCATGTGCGGCGCCGACGTGTTCAAAGAGGATCGAGGCTGGGCGCAGGAGTTCTGCCTCGAGCACGGCATGGCGTCGCTCGTCATGGATGGGCCCGGCACGGGGGAGAACCCGTTCCCGTGGGCACCGGAGTCGGTGTCGGCTTGGGAGGCAGCGGTGGACTACCTCGCCGCCCGTCCCGAGGTCGACGCCGGCCGGATCGGCGCCTTCGGCATCAGCCGGGGTGGCTACTCGGTGATGCAGCTCGCCGGCACCTCACCTCACAAGGTCGGTGCGGTGGTCGCCAATGCCGGTCACCCGTTCGGGTACGTCATGTCGGACGAGCAGATGGAGCGGTACGTCGATCACCAGAACCGCCGAGCGTCGTGGGTGTTCGGCGCGGAGGCCGACGGGCCGTCGTTCCAGCCGACCACGGCGGCTCAGGAGCGGGAGAAGTTCAGTCGCTGGGCACTGTCCGAACAGGGGATCCTCGAGAACATCACCATGCCGGTGCTGATGATCAACGGCAAGCACGACCACCTGGCGCCCATCGAGAACATCTACTTCATGCTCGAGCACGGTCCGGTGACCGGCAAGGAGGCCAGGGTGTACGCCGACGCCGGGCACTGCGCGTTCAAGTACTACGACGAATGGGCGCCCGCGAGCTTCCGCTGGCTGGCCGAGAAGCTCGGCGGCTAGGCGATCGCCTCGGCGACCTTCGAGGGGAGTGCCGGATCGATCGGAGGGGTGAAGCTCACCAGCACGTGATCGGCCCCCAGCTCGCGGCACCGGGCGATGTGCTCTCTTGTCCGCGGAGCATCTCCGGAGAAACGGAACTGGACGGAGATCTCCACGTCGGCAGGGTCGCGACCCGCCTCGGCGACGAGACCCCGGAAGTACGGCACGCGATCGGCGAAGTCCTGAAGGTCGCCCGTGTAGTCGGGATAGTTCCACTGGTCGGCCCAGCGGGCGGCGATCGGCATGGTCCTGCGCCGACCGGCCCCGCCGATCACGATCGGGGGACGGGGTCGCTGGACGGGTTTCGGCTCGCATTGGGCGTCGACCAACCGGTGATGGTCGCCATCGAATGAGAACACCTCCTCGGTGAGGAGGCCGTCGAGGATCGCCAGCGTCTCTTCCAAACGGTCGAATCGCTCGCTGAGTGGCGGCAAGGTGATGCCGTAGGCGCGGTGCTCTCGCTCGTGCCAGCCCGCCCCGAGACCGATCTCGAGCCTGCCGTTCGACATGTGGTCCACGGTGGCCGCCATCTTGGCGAGCACCCCGGGATGGCGAAAGGTATTGGAGGAGACCATCGTCCCGAAGCGGATGCGCTCGGTCACGGCCGCCAGGCCGGCGAGCAACGACCACGCCTCGAGGAACGGCTTCTCCTCGGGGGATTTCGGCGGGATCAGGTGGTCGTTGAGCCACACGGCGTCCCAGAACCCAGCTCGATCGGCCTCGACCCAGACGTCACGGAGCGTCGGCCAATCGGTCTCCTGGCCCCACGCCTTGAACGAGTGCCTCACCGGAGGTGACGGTCGAGGTAGGCGATGACGGCGGCGATGGCGTCCTGTTGCATCGGGTCGGGCCGGTAGATCCCGTCCTCGTCCGCGAAGGGATAGATGTAGCCGTGCAGGGTGTGGTCGTACGACACCCACTCCACGTCCTTGCCCTCTTCGGCCAGCAGCTCGTAGGTCGCCCGGAAGATGCCCTGGAGGTGGTCCTCTTCCCGGCCCATGATCAGCAGGGGTGTGTCGATGCCCGAGATGCGCTGCCGGGCAACCTCCAGGTCGATGCGGCGGCGGACCTTCTCGACCTCTGCCATCTGCATGCCCTCGATGTTGCGGAGCTGGGTGTCCTCGTTCACGAAGGCCGTGTCGTCGGGGGTCAGAGCGAGGTACTCGTGGGCGGCCGGCTCACAGCACACCCCGCAGGTCGCACCGTCGTACTCGGACACGAGCTTGAGGATCATCTCGCCGGCGTGGCTCACCCCGACGAGGCCGATCCGATCCGGATCGACGAAGTCGAGGGACTTCGCGTGCTCGATGATGGCGATCTCGTCTTCGTACTCGAGGGGTGCTCGATTGAAGAGCTCGCGACCCTGGCGCATGTCGCGGACCAGCGGTCCACCCTCGTGGTAGCCCAGTTCGACCTCGGTGCGGTACCGCATCCAGGCGCAGGCGTAGCCGGCCTCGACCAGGGCATCGAGGATGTGACTGCGAGTGGCCAAGGCCTCGCGGAGCCACGCCATGCCCTCTCCGCCGTTGCCTGATCCCAGCAGCACCATGGGGAACGGTCCGGCGCCCTCGGGCGTCCGCACCGCGATCGGCGTGTAGAGCCCGTCCCACACCTCGACGTACATGAAGGTCACGTCGCGCCCGGCGACGGACTCGGTGATGGCGACGCGATCGGGGCTGACGGTCACGTTCCCACCCCGACGCCGACCGACTCGAGCAGCGGACCGACCTCGACGGAGCGGCCATCTTGGTCGTTGGAGGCGATGGCGGCGTGCACGATCGCCAGGGCACGGATGGCGGCTTCGGCGTCGACCTCGACGGAGGCCTCGCCCCGAGCAGCCTTCCCGAACTCCTCGAGCTGCTCGCGGAACATGTCGGTCTTGGGCAGGGCCACTGGCGAGCGCTGCTGTTCGCCGTACGCCTGGCTCACCAACGACGAGTACTCGTCCGCTTCGTGCGACTCGTCCCAATGGGTGAAGTCGAGGTCGTACATGAGATTCTGTTTGGTGCCCTGCAGTCGGATCTGATAGATGCCCGGCGACGCCCACCCGCACCCGAGGTAGCCAAGGGCGCCCGACTCGAACTCGAGGATCGCCATCGTGGCGTCGGGCACCTCCGACGGCGTGTAGAGCTTGCGCTGCACGGCCGACACGGCGGCGACCGGGCCGAGCAGGTATTGCAGGTTGTCGGCGTGGTGGACGCCCAGCTGGATCAACGGGCCACCGGGCGTCTTCGAGAGATACCAGCGCCAGGTCTCCGGCGTCAGCTCCAATCCTCGCTCGTTCGAGAAGTTGGCTTCGACCATCGAGACGTCGCCGAGGGTGCCGTCGTCGATCCACTGCTTCATGATCCGGCAGCCCGACAACCTCCTCGCCGAGTGGCCCACGGCGAACACGCCTCCCGTCGCCTCGACCGCCTGCTTGATCGCCAGCGCGTCCTCGAGCGTCTGGGCGATCGGCTTGTCCGTGTAGACGGCCTTGCCGGCCTCCAAGGCACCGACGACCAGCTCACGGTGGGTGTCGTTGGGGGTGGTGATGACCACGCCTTCGATCGCGGGATCACTCAGGAGCTCCTCGTAGGACGACGCCGCCTTCTCGACGCCGAACTCCTGCTGGAAGGCGGAGCGCTTCTCGTCGGAGCGGCTGAAGCACGAGTGGATCTCGAGGATGTCGCTTCGTTGCATGCCGCGAGCGAGCACCCTGGCCCACCGGCCGAGGCCCACGGACGCGAGGCGGATGGGGTCGGTCATGGCGCCTCCTCGGTGACGTCGATGTCGGTCTCCTCGATGTTGGCCTCGAGGTTCGGGTGAGGGAAGAAACACGTCAACGTCATCTCAGCGCCCGGGTTGGGCACGGTCGCATGGGCGGCGCCGGCGGGCACGTGCACCAGATCGCCCGGCCCGACGGCCATGCGTTCTCCGTCGATCCACACGGTGCCGCTGCCTTCGGTCACGAGGATCACTTCCTCCGAATGCGGATGGCGGTGGGCGGTCCGTCGATCCGTCGGGTGCAGCCTCACGACCCGGACCGAGGACTGACTCTCGACGCCCGCCAGTGCGTCGGCGGACGTCCGGCCCGGCAGCTGCTGGCCGTGCAGGTCGGACGGCCGGATGACGCTCATGGCCTCAGCCCGAAGATCGAGGTCACCCGGTCGACGATCTCGGCCGCGATCGCCGGGGCGAAGGACGAGGGGTCCGCTTCCTCCGCCCACTGCGGATCGCCGTACCAGCCGTCCCGGTCGATCTCGGTGACGTCGGTGATGTAGCCGTACACCTCGCGGCCCCTGCGCATCTCGTCCAGGGCGACGGCGGCGTCGGGTCGGGTCGCCGGGCTCATGGCGGCGGTGTCGACCATCTCTGGATCGACGGCGAGCACCCCGAGCGCTTCGATCCCGCCGCCGTGGGTGAGCTCGCCTCCCTGCTCGGCATAGAGCCGCTGAGCGGTGTAACACGCCTGCGCGGTGACCACGAACACGCCGGTGTGGCGGTCCTGGACATCGGCGGCCACGGCGTCCATGGTCGCGATGTTGCCTTCGTGCCAGTTGACGAACACCAGCCGTCGGACCCCCATGGCCACCAGTTCGTCGCAGATGTCGTCGAGGAGCGACTCGAAGGTGCGGCGCCGCAAGCTGATGGTTCCCGGGTGGCCGGCGTGGATGGGCGTGATGCCATACGGCCCGAACGGCACGAACAGCGCCGGCAGCGATCGGGCGACCTCGTGGGCGATGAGGTCGGCGATCAGCGTGTCCGTGCCGTTCGGCAGGTGCGGTCCGTGCTGCTCGACGCTGCCGAAGGAGACGACGGCAGTAGCCGTCTCGTCGATGAGGGCAGCCACGGCCGGCGACGTGAGATCGGCGATCGAATGGCTCACGCCGGCGCCAGCTTCACGGGATGATGGGGCGTCTGACCGGTGAGCACACGGAGCGCTTCCTCGGCGCTGTGACGCCGCAGGGCCTCCTGGCTCTCCTCGGTGTACCAGGCCTGATGCGGGGTGAGGATCAGCCGATGCTCGACGTCCGCCAGCGGCGCGAGATCGGGCGGCTCCTCCGCGAACACGTCGAGGGCGGCCACCCGCGGGCGGCCACGACGCAGACCGTCGGCCAGCGCCGCCACATCGACGAGGGTTCCGCGGGCCGTGTTGACCAGGACACTCCCTTCTCGCATCAGGCCTATCTCCGCTGGCCCCAACAGGGGGTGGCCGTCGGCCGGCGCAGGGAGATGCAAGGACACCACGTCGGCCGTCGCCAGCACCTCGGGCAGGGCCACCTGCTCCACATCCTCGCTCACGGCGTAGGGGTCGGACCCCACGACTCGACCGAAGCCGACGGCCTCGAACAGCTGGGCGACCCGACTGCCGATCCGACCGAGACCGACCACGCCCGCCGTCATCGAGCCGGGCAGGTGCATCGGTCGGATGGAGTGGAAGCCCCACTCGCCGCGCCGGACCAGCCGATCGGCTTCTGCGAGCCGTCGGATGCCGGCCAGCGCCAGGGCGAGGGCATGCTGGGCGACGCTCTCGGTTCCGTACTCGGGCACGTTGCACACCGCGATCCCGAGCCGCTCGGCCGCCTCGAGATCGACCGTCTCGACACCGATCCCGGCCCGCACGATGGCCCGAGCCGCCAGCGCCGCCAAGGCGGCCTCGTCGAAACGAGCACGCGAGCCCGTGATGATCACCTGGGCGTCGGCGCAGGCCAGCACGTCCTCGGGGGAGGAACCATCGCGTCGCTGCACCGAGAAGCCGGCGGCGCCGAGAACACCCTCCTCGACGGCCAGATCGGGGTAGGTCGTGTCCAGCACGACCACGTCGGCCTTCATCGACCCTCCATCGGCCGAACTCTAGGCTGCAATCGATTGCAGCGCTCATGGCTCACACGTTCATGACCTCGCTCGGGTCGGCGCCGAGGTCGGCGAGCATGACCATGGCGGCGTTGCGACCGGGGGCGCCGGTGATCGAACCACCGGGATGGGTCGTGCCGCCCGTCTGGTAGAGACCCTCGATCGGCATGCGGTGCTGTGCCCAGCCGGGGACCGGCCGCATCGGGCCGGAATGGGCGATGGACCGATCACCGCCGTGGAATGCCCCGCGGATCATGTGGGCGTTCCATGCCTCGATGTCCTCCGGCGACTTGTCCATGCGGGCGACGATGGTGTCCTCGGTGAGGTTCGGCGCCACGGCGCGGAGCCGTTCCAGGAACCGGTCGGTCACCTTCACTTTCTCGTCGGCCCACGAGCGGCCCTCGGGCAGCTCGTAGGTCTGGGCGCTGAGCAGCTTGACCGTGTGCAAGCCATCGACCGAGCGGCTCATGTCGACGAGCGTGGGCGTGGCGACCAGCACGAACGGGCTCTCCTCGAAGAACCTCTGGTCGCGCATGGCCCGGCAGGCGTCGATCATGTCCTGCGGCCAGCCGGCCAGCCCGGCCGACACGGCCGTGACACCTCCACCGGTGGTGGTGAAGACCGGCGGCTCGGTGGTGGCCAGATACGAGGCGAATCCCGAGATGCCCACGTCGTAGGTGTCGACGGCGTAGAGGAAGTCGTCTCCCCACAGCCCGGCCGGAGCCATGCCGACGAGGTGCTTGATGTGGATCGTGGAGAGCACGGCTTTGGCGGCGCGGAACTCGCCCGACGAGGTGGTGATGCCCACGCAGCGGCCGTCCTCGACGATCAGCGACTCGACCGTCGTGTTGCACTCGATGCGAGCGCCGTGGCGCTCGAGGTACGCGACCAGCCCGTCGACCAGCCGACCCGAGCCGCCCAGCGGGATCGACCAGCTGCGCTGCTGGCGGCCCGAGATCAGGGAGTAGGCGAGCAGCCCGGTCCCGGGGAGGTCGACCCCGACCAGGGTCTGGAACGCCATCCACATGAGGAACGCCCGGCTGTGGGGATCCTCGAACTCGTGCCGGGCGACGTCCGCCACCGACATCAACCGGCGTCGCTGCCAGCTCGCCTCCCTCGGGTGGCCGGCGAGCAGCTCGTCGATGCTTGGCCCGTGGCCCAGCGGCACGAACCGCGATCGCCCGAGGACGTGCTTCACCTCGTCGAACTCGTCCAGCATGCGCTGATACGCCCGCGCGTCGTTCGCGGAGAACCGAGCGAACTCGTCGACCGTCCGCTCGCGGTCGAGCGACATCGTGAAGTGCTCGCCGTCCGGGAAGCGGACGTGAGCGACGGGGTCGGGGTAGGCATAGGCGAGGCCGAACTCCTCGACCAGGCCGAGTTCGTCGTCGGCGATGACCGGATTCAGCTGGATCAACGTGTGCCCGGTGGAGCAGGTGTCGATGCCGAGGCCGGGAACGAGCAGGTCTTCGGTGGCAGCTCCGCCGCCCGGGATCGGTCGGGCGTCGACGACCACCACCGAGAAGCCGGCCTTGGCGAGATAGGCGGCTGCGATGAGGCTGTTGTGACCGGCGCCGGCCACCACGATGTCGGCCGTGGCGCTCATCCGCCGCTGCCGATCACGACCAGCACCGAGCCGCCACCCACCGCCAGCATGCCGGCCACGCTCCAGATCGTCGGCCGCTCCCGTCGGGAGCCGGTCACGAACGGCGCCGTCACGACCACCACCGGCGTCGACAGCTGCATCAGCGCGATGGCCACGCTGATCTCGATGGCGGCGAAGGCCTCCCACTGGGAGACGATGGCGGTGCCGACGAGGAGACCCCCGAGCACCATCCACCCGAGGACCGGCCGAATCGAGGTGCCAGAGGTCGAGCGCCAGCCGAGGCCGATCACGGCCGCCATGACGATCGCCGCCACGGTCATCCCGACGGTCACGCCCAGGATCGGCACGTCGAGCTCCTCCAAGCCCCGGCGGATGAAGAGCGGGCTCGTGCCCCAGGCGGCGGCGGCGCCCAGGCCGAAGAGCGGGTTGCCCCACGAGGCCCGGTCCACGGCGCCCCTCGTCCCTTCGGCCGCGATCAGGCCCACGCCGGCGGCGACGAGGACGACCCCGGACAGGATGCGAACCGTCACGGCCTCGTCGAGGAAGACGACGGCCAGGAGCGTCCCGATCAATGGCGTGGCGGCGATGACGACCCCGGTGCGAGAGGCACCGATCCGCTGCTGGCTGAGCCCGAGGAACGTCCACCCCGCCACGAAATGCACCAGCCCGGCGGCCGCGAAGCTCGCCAGCCCGATGGCCGAGGTGTCGGTGAGGCGACCGGGATCCTCGGTCACCCACGCCACACCGGTCAGGACCACCACCGCCACCACCAGCGATGCGAGCGTCGTGCGATAGGCGTCGACCTGGGCAGTGACCCGGCGAAGGACCGATTGATAGACGCCGAAGCCCACCCCTGCGGCCACGGCCCAGGTGATGCCGTTCATGAGGCGATGGGCTCCCGCGCCGCTCGCATCGCCTCCCACACGACGTGCGGCCGCAGCGGCAGTTGCAGCTCGGTCACGCCCAGGGGCGCCAGGGCGTCGAGGACCGCATTGAGAATCGCCGGGGGCGCGCCGATGCACCCGGCCTCGCCCGCCCCCTTCACGCCGAGTGGGTTCGAGGGAGCCGGATGCGTCAGGCGAGCGGTCGTGATCGGCGGCATGTCGATGGCGCGTGGGGTGGGGTAATCCATCATCGTGGCGGTGAGCGGCTGGCCGTCGCCGTCGTAGCTCACCTGTTCGTACAGGGCCTGGCCGATGCCCTGCGCCAGCGATCCGACCAGCTGGCCCTCGACGATCACCGGGTGGAGCACGGTCCCGCAGTCGTCCACGGCCACCATGCGGTCGAGCACGACCTCTCCGGTCTCGGTGTCGACCTCGACCACCGCGGCGTGGACCCCGTAGGGGAACGTCTGCGCCCCCGGTGAGTAGCGCTCCTCGAGACCCAGCCCGCCGGCGACATCCCAGAGGGACACGCCGCTGTCCGGGACCCCGGCCACGCTGAACCAGCCGTCCCGGTAGACGACGTCGTCGGGCGCCGCTTCGAGTGCCTCGGCGGCTCGCTGCCGGGCCTCGGCGAGGAGGGCATGGGCCTGGCGATGCACGCCTGCCGCTCCGATCTGGGCCGATCGGCTGCCGTACGTCCCGACCCCGTCAGCCACCTCTGCGGTGTCGCCTTCGACGACCTGGACCGGCAGATCTCCGAGCACCGCTCGCGTCACCTGCGTCCACACCGTGGCGTGGCCCTGACCCTGGTCCGCCGAGCCTGAACGGACCACGATCTCGCCGTCACCCACCTCCACACGGGCGAACTCCCACGAGTCGGCGGCCCCTCCGGCCCGTTCGATGAAGGCGCCCACGCCGACGCCCAGGCGGCGGGTCGAACCGTCCAGCTCGCGGCGCCGGCGCTCCACGGCCTCCATGTCGATCAGGCGGCGCGCCACCCGAAGCGCCTCGGCGTAGTCGCCGCTGTCGTAGACCGCTCCGGTCGGCATCGTGCGGGGGAGGTCCGAGACGATGTTGCGCAGCCGAACCTCGAAGGGATCGAGCCCGGTGGCTCTGCCGAAGGCGTCGAGGCAGCGCTCGATCGCCAGGGCCGACTCAGGGCGCCCGGCGCCGCGATATGAACCGGTCGGCGCCCGGTTGGAGACGTGGGTCGTCGTGTCGATCTCGACCCGCTCGAAGTCGTACAGCCCGCACGCCACGAGCCGGCTGAACAAGGGGATCATCGAGCCGTTGTGGGGGTAGGCGCCGGTGTCGGCGGTCTGGTCGATGATCAGGCGGCGGGCCCGCCCGTCGGCATCGCCTTCGATGGTCACGCGATGGTGCTGGCCACGGCCGTGCGTACCGGCGACGAGCTGCTCCCGTCGAGTCTGTACCCAGCGGATCGGCTGCTGGAGCCGCGAGGCCAGCGCAGCCACCACGAGGTACTCGGGAAAGAGCATGCCCTTGAGCCCGAATGCGCCGCCGACGTCCGGCGCCACCACCCGGATCTGCGCGCGGTCGAGATCCAGGAGCATCGCCAGCTGGTTGGCGAGTCGATGGGGCGCCTGGTGCCCGCACCACACCTCCAACCCTCCGCCGCCGGTCGGAGCGGCCAGGATGCCGACCGGTTCGACGGTCACGGGCGACAACCGCTGGTTGGCCACCTCCACCGTCACCGAGATCTCAGGCTCCGGTCCTGCCTCGCCCGCTTCCAGCCGCTGACGGTCGACCAGGTTGCCGCCGTCGAAGAGGTCGGGCGCCGAGCCATCCATCGACGCCGGCAGTTCGTCGATGTCGACCCACACGTTCGCTGCGCCGTCGACCGCGTCGACCAGGCGAGGAGCGACGACGGCCGCGATCGCCTCTCCGACGTGCCGCACACGGTCGCGAGCGAGGGGTGGGCGAGTCATGTGCTCGGCTGGCGGCCGGCCGCGGCCGGTGTTGCCCGGGATGTCCTTCAGGTCGAGGTCGGCGGCGGTGAACACCCGGGCACCTGACCCCGAGTCGCCGGAGTCCACAGACACGATCCGGCCGTGGGCGACCGGTGATCGGACGAAGGTGCAGGCCAGCGCGTCGGGGCGGTCGAGGTCGTCCACATAGGTGCCCCGGCCGGTGATCAACCGCCGATCCTCCAGGCGTCTGGGGTTCATGGACATGTGCGACGTGAACTCACGTCGTCGGCGACCACGTTCATATGTCGTCGTCCCGAATCCAGACCGTCTCGGTGGGGGCGGGCACCCACAGTTCGTAGAACGAGAACTCGGCGTCGCCGGTGTTGACGAACCAGTGCACCTCGCCGTCGCCGGCCGTGGCCACATCACCCTTCGCCACCTCGTACGTCCTCTCGCCGACGTGCAACTCGGCGGCGCCGGCGTCGATGAACCACACGTGACGAGCGCCGACGTGATAGTGAGCAGCGGCGGTGTCCCCAGGCCGGTAGGTGATGTGGTCGGCCTTCAGGTCGGTGAACCCCCACATCTCCTCGGTGACCAGGTCGATCCGATCACGCCCATCCCGGGTCGAGTGGAGTCGGGGGAGGTCGGCGAAGCGGATCACGTGGGACACGGGCCGAACCTACTCCCACGACCGAGCGAGCTGCAAACGATTGCAACACCTGGCCCCGGGCGGGCTGGCGAGCGCCGGATGCCGGTACGCTCCGCCCATGATCATCGACGTCCACGCCCACGCCATCCCCGCCCCGTTCCGTTCGTACGTCGAACGTCAGGGCGCCGATCTGGGCATCGGGGTCATCGCCGGCGACCGCGGCCCGAGGCTGGCATACGGCGATCGAGTCACGGTGCCGCTGCGCGACGACCTGAGCGACCTCGATGGCCGGGTGGCGGCGATGGACCGGGCCGGCATCGACC